>DASRDJ010000221.1:0-5305 GCA_035652655.1 Terriglobales bacterium | reverse complement strand
TCTGCTGCCTCAATTGGGCGATCGCATGATTGCCTATCGTCTCAGCGACTATGTCCTCGATATCGGCACTCACGAGAACTATCAACTCGCGCAGCAAACCTGGCAGCATCAAGAAAGCCCGGTATGAGTGAGGCGTCCGCCAACCCCAGGCCTGGGCTCTTTCAGGGGGTCGTGTTCGACATGGATGGTGTCGTGATCGACAGTCATCCAGCTCATCGAGAAGCCTGGCACGGTTTCTTGCGCACGCTGGACCGCGATGTCTGCGATCACGAACTGGACTACATTCTTGACGGCCGCAAGCGGGAAGATATTCTTCTACACTTTCTCGGCGAGCTTTCTGCAGAACAGTTGCATCGTTACGGACAGCAGAAGGATGCGTTTTTCAGAAAGCAACTTTGCCAAGTGAAACCGATGCCGGGTCTTGTGGATTTCCTGGGTGAGCTTCGCGAGCGGCAAGTTCCCTTGGCAATCGCCACCTCAGGCAGTGCCCGACGCACTCACTTCACGCTCGAGCAATTGAATCTTAGCCGGTACTTCAAGGTAATTGTCACCGCCAACGACGTGGAGGCGAGCAAGCCGAATCCCGCGATCTATCGGCTGGCATGCGAACGGCTGTCAGTCTCTCCATCTCGATCGCTGGCGTTTGAAGACGCCTTCTCTGGTGTGCTCGCGGCTAAAAATGCGGGCCTGGGTTGCGTCGGGGTTGCGTCTGATGACGACCACCATCGCCTGCTCGCAGCGGGCGCAGACTTGGTCCTCCCAGATTTTCGCGGGCTCACTCTGGCGAGGCTCGCCGCCTCAATGAACCGAAGTCAAAGGCACTCTGCGTAGTTCAAAGAAATCGTGAAATTTAGAGACATCGGTTTTCTCGTCGGTTTGACCATTGCGGCGGTCATCGTCCACGGGTACCATCCGAACGCCGAGGATGCCGCGATCTATCTACCTGGCGTCGAGAAACAGATTTGGCCCGAACTCTTTCCTTTCAACCAGCAGTTCTTCGCCTCTCATGCGCGCTTTAGCATTTTTCCTCAGCTGATCGCGTGGTCGGTGAAGATAACTCACCTCTCGTTGTATCAGGCACTCTTTCTCTGGCACCTGCTTTCGATCGTTCTTCTGCTATGGGCTTGCTTTCGCCTGGCAGCCCTGTGCACCCAGAACGTTTCGGGACGATGGGCTGCTGTGTCACTGGTGGCCGCCTTGCTCACGCTGCCGGTGGCGGGTACAGCCCTGTACATCATGGATCAGTACGTGAATCCAAGGAACCTCTGCGCGTTTGCTGCTGTCCTTGCGGTCGTGCTGCTTGTGGAAGAAAGGTACCTGCTCGCCGGCCTGTGTCTGTTCTTGGGCGCCGCGATCCATCCGTTCATGTCGTTCTTTGCGTTTGCTTTCTGCGCTGTGTATGTCCTCATAGAGTGGCGCGGAGCTTGGCGACCTGCCGCGGCGAGCATCATCCCGCTCGGCTTCTTGTATCCCACTCCGACCCCTGCCTATCATCAGGTTGCGCTTTCCCATCCGTATCACTATCTGGTGCATTGGCAATGGTATGAAGTATTAGGCGCCGTAGGACCGCTTTGTATCTTCTGGATTCTCGCTCGATTTGCTGCAGGGCGACGACGCAAAGAACTTCAGCGGATGTCCCAAGCCGCAATGCTTGTGGGGGCCGGCAGCCTGTTGGCAGCGTTGATCCTCGCGCTTCCCAGCCGCTTCGAGGTGGTCGCGCGAATTCAGCCCCTGCGCAGTTTCTACCTGCTGTATGTGTTGTTGCTGGTGTTTCTCGGAACGCTTCTCGGGGAATACCTTCTAAAGGCTCAGGCTTGGCGATGGATCCTCGCGTTTCTACCGATGTGTATTGGGATGTTTGTGGCCCAGCGATCTCTATTTCCCGAGAGCGCGCACATCGAGTTGCCCGGCGTTCAGTCGCGCAACCCTTGGGTGCAGGCCTTTGAGTGGACCCGAGACAACACGCCTCTAGATGCACGATTTGCCCTCGATCCCGATCACATGAGAATTGCGGGCGAAGATGCCAATGGATTCCGCGCAATTTCGCGACGAAGCATGCTCGCCGACGCGGTGAAGGATAGCGGCGCGGTCTCGATGTTTCCGCCGCTGGCCGACGAGTGGTTGCGGCAGGTCGACGCGCAAACACACTGGAAGAATTTCCAAAGCGAAGACTTCGAGAGATTACAGGCGGAGTACGGCGTCAACTGGGTGATCTTGCAGCAGCCCATGCGAGCAATTCTCGAGTGTCCCTACCAAAATCCGGCAGTCGCAGTTTGCCGCCTCGAAAATCGCAATGCCATCACCCAACAGATTGTTCACTAGCTTCTTTTCATCATGTCCAGTGCTCGACAAACACCTGCTCTAGCCCCGGTTTTTCCTTATGACAAATGGGGTCCCCTTGTCCGACATCTTGCTCGGCAATATCGCTCGGCCTCGCCGTTTCCCCATATCCATCTTGCGCCCTTCCTCGAATCCACGGTGGCAAATACTGTGGCCGAGGATTTCCCAGAGAACCACTCTGCTGAGTGGATCCGGTACAAGCATGGCAACGAGAACAAGATGGGGCTCAATCGACGCTCACTGTTCCCAAACTCAATCCGGGCGGTCGTCGATGAGCTCAATTCGCCGCCATTCGTGGCGTGGTTGTCGGAGTTGACCGGGATTCCGAATCTGATTGCCGACCCGGCCTTGGATGGCGGAGGTCTGCACCAGGTGCAACGCGGCGGATTCTTGAATGTTCACACGGACTTCTCGGTTCATCACTACCGTCACGATTGGCAGCGGCGCGTGAACCTCATTGTGTATCTCACACCGAATTGGCGCGAAGAATGGGGTGGGGCACTCGAGTTCTGGGACGCCAGCATGAAGCAGCGAGCGGCCCAGTACTTTCCGGGCTTCAATCACGCCGTAATCTTCAACACCGACAGTGCATCCTTCCACGGCTTTCCTGATCCGATTCGCTGTCCGGATCATTTGTCGCGACGGAGCCTTGCTCTTTATTACTACACCTCCAACCTTCAATTGCGGCCGGTGGTTCGTTCTACGACCTACCGGCCACGACCCGGAGACGGATGGCTCAAGTCGCTCCTCATTCGTTTCGACACATACGCCGTCAACCTCTACTCGAAGGCAAAACGCCGATTTGGGTTTTCAGATCGAACCGCAAGCAAATTGCTCGAATTTGCTTCAACGCTGAAAGCCCGCCCTCCTCGAAACCGCTCCTGATCCTCCTGTCGTCAAGTTTCTGAAGTTTCCTGATTCATCACTGTACTCGCGAGGCTAGTCTGGCCACTGGCGGGACTGACCTAAGGACACGTGTGCCAGCAGCGTGAAAACGTTGACGATGTCTTCTTGTTTTCGAATATCATGGCCCGCGTGTTCGGGTGTTATTTTTCAGGCGGTCGAGGAGACAAACAGCAATGAAGGTCCACTTGCAGGTTGTCGCGTGTGCGGTGCTGACCGTGGCAGGGGCGCTGGCCGGGGCGCAAGAGCCGTCAACCTCGGAAGTGCCCAGAACAGTCGAAGTCACGCCGAAAGAGGCGACTGCCCAAGTTGGCCAGAAACTGACATTCAAAGCCGTGGCCAAGAACGCTGCCGGCGAAGTGATTCCCGGAACGCCGTCGTTATGGTTTACGGCGCCGTTCGACCTGGCCGGAGCTGAGAAGGGAGTCGTGACCGTTTATCAGCCCGGAGAGATTCGTGTAGGTGCTGTTATCAACGGAAAGACAGGCTATGCCAAGATTAGCGTCTCGCCCGCTGCGCCCGCTGTTGTCGATGTCTCCACTCCGAAGGCTTTAGTGGTCGGGGCCTCCGAGGTTCTCGCGGCGACCGCGCGGAACGCCCGTGGTGATCCTCAGCAAAATGCTCCCATAATCTGGACGTCCGAAACACCATCCATCGCGAGCGTCGACAAGGCAGGCGTGGTGACCGGCCTTCATCCCGGACAGGCGAAGGTCCACGCAAGTTCCGGCAAGGCCAGCGGCAGTGTTAGCTTCTCAGTCGCAAAGAATCCCGTGGCTAGTCTCACCGTGCAACCAGCCAGCACACAGGCCCGCACCGGGGATGTAGTCCGCTTTACGCCCTCTGCGAAGGATGCTCACGGTAGTGCCGTCCAAGATCCTTCCATCTCGTGGCAGGTGATCGGAGCCGGAGCCACCGTCTACCCCGATGGCGCTTTCGTGGCGGAAGAGCCCGGCACATACATGGTGAAAGCAATTTGCGGTGGCAGGGATGCGACCAGTTCCATCGTGGTATCTGCGCGTAATGCCGAGAGGCAACTCGAGATCGTCGCGCACGTCATGCCCAAGGACACGCAGACCACCGAGCAATGGATTATCGGCAACTATGCCTACCTGGCTTCCCTGAGCGACAAGCTCTGGGTGTACGACGTTTCCGAGCCCTCTTCCCCAAAACTGCTTGATACGGTCAGCGTAGATGCGCGTCTGATCAACGACGTCAGCACCACGCCCGACGGCAAAATTGGAGTGATCACCCGCGAAGGAGCTTCCACCCGTAAGAACGGCATCGTGTTTCTCGACACCTCGGACCCCAGCCACGTGCGCGTCATTTCCGACTACACAGCCACGGTTACCGGCGGAGTTCACAGCGCTTACGTGAATGGACACTATGCGTACATCACCGACGATGCCACCGGCTCAATGCGCGTGATCGACTTCGCGGATGTGAAAGCTCCCAAGGAAGTTGCGCGCTGGGAGGTGGACGCCCCGCTGGCGACAACAATTGAAGGACACTTCGGACCAATGTCAGCCGGACGCTACCTGCACGATCTGCAGGTGGTCGATGGACTGGCCTATCTCGCTTACTGGAGAGATGGCCTGGTGATTCTCGACGTCGGCAACGGTATTAAGCATGGAAGTCCGGAACATCCCCAACTGGTAAGCCAATTGAGAGTCAATCACAACGAACTTTACGGGGATGGATGGCTGGCTGGCACGCACACCGTCTTCCGGTCCAAGAACTACGTTTACATTGGAGACGAGGTGTATCCCGCGGAATTCGATTTAGCGGCCCACCTGCGAATTCCAGTTCGAGGCATTGTGCAGGTGGTCGACGTCAGCGACATCGAGCATCCTCTAATGGTGGCGCACTATTCCGTGCCTGAAGCAGGCGCCCACAACATCTGGGTCGCCGACGACATCCTTTATATGGGCTATTACAGCGGCGGTGGAAGAATTCTGGACGTGTCTGGCGAGTTGCGCGGCGATCTCTATCGCCAGGGTCGAGAGATCGCTCGTCTATGGACAGGCGATCCCACTGGCTATCGCACCAATCTCCCATTCGCATG
>DASRDJ010000220.1:0-7292 GCA_035652655.1 Terriglobales bacterium | reverse complement strand
AACTCCCTGCTTGGCCAACTCGATGATGCGCCGGCTATCGCTCTGCGTACGTTCCAGCGCCGCCTGCGCTTGTGCCAATTGAGAAGTCATGGAACGCAGCTTGGCTTGAGCATTCGCGACATCGCTGCTGGTCGAGCCTTGCGTTGACTGCTCGGTGTAACGCATGCCGGAAACCTTCGACCGCAAACTCGAAATGTTGGCCGAAGCTGCGGCAGCCTCCGCCTCCAGTTCCGCTGGATCGATGACCGCGATCAACTGTCCCGCCTTCACGGGCGTGCCTTCGTCCACCAGAAGTTTCTGCAAGCGCCCTTGCGTCTGCGGGCTGACGATCACCTGGTTCGAGTCCACCGTGCCGATCAACACCAGGTCTTTGTTACTGGGCGTGGAAAAGAAGTAGTAGCCGAGCGCGATCACAAAGATGATGCTGAGCAGAATGAAAAAACGGTTACGGGGATTCACTTGGATTCTCCTTCGACCGGCAGGGCCGTCGGTTGGAAGAGAGCTGCGGAAATGAAATCGAGCACGGCAGCCCGGCGGGCTGCCAGACGCTCCGGACTGAGCGGATCCTGGTCCGTCATCAACTTCATGAACGGGGCCACGCCGAAGTAATGCACCACCACAGCGATAATGGACGGAATGTATTGAAGGGGATCGACTGGGCGAAAGACTCCAGCCGCGATACCTTCGTGAAAGAGCTTCACGAGTTTTTCGAACGCGGGGCGCATGTACGACTTCATCACGCGCAGCGCCTGCGGACTTCGCGGCATCAGGAAAGTTTGCCGCTGCACCATCTCGCGATGCTGCGGATGCGAAGCGAGAAAATCAAACAAGCCGCCCACATAGCGAAGCAGCCTTTCTCCCGGCGGAGTGTTCTCGTGCAGGATCGGCATGAGAACAGCGTCACGCTCGCGAAAAACCTGCTCGAGCGCAGCGCCGTAAAGAGCGTCCTTATCGCGAAAGTAGTAATAAAGGAGCGCCTTGTTGACCTTTGCGGCCTTGGCAATGGCATCGGTGCGCGCCCCGGCCACCCCCTCGCGCGCAAACTCGCGGATGGCGGCCTGCAGAATCGCCGCGCGACTCTCCTCCGGCTTCCCGCGTGACCCCAACCGCGCCCGTGCCTGTCCAGTGGCCATTGTCGTCCAACGTTTTCTTCATTAACTAACCAGTTAGTTAGATTATAAAACAGGTACGGAAGATCCGGCAAGATCCAGCTGAACCTTGCTGCGATTCACAGATGGCTACGAAGTTCGCAGCGGCATCCACCCGCGCAAAAAACCCGGCGAACATGCTCTATAATTCGCCCGCGCAGACTCCCTCATGCTCCCTGTCAAACTCATCCTCTGCCCCACGGACTTCAGTGGTCCCGCCTGTACCTGTGTGCGCACTGCCAGCGAACTAGCCGAGCACTTCGGCGCCGAACTCGTGCTGGTCAATATCGTGCCCGCCGTGCCCAGCGTTGCTTCTGACCCCAACTACGTTTTCAAGATTCCGGAATACGAGCGCTATCTGCACGCCGACGCCGAAGCCCATCTGAAAAAAGTGCGCGAAGAGCTGGTCAGCAAGAACGTCAAAGTTCGAACGCAGGTAGGCCACGGCTCGGCCGCCGATGAGATCGTCCTCATCGCGAAGGTCGAAGGCGCCGACCTGATCGTCATTTCCACTCACGGATCCACCGGCCTCGAGCGCTTGGTCTTCGGATCAGTCGCAGAAAAAGTCGTCCGTCTGGCCGAGTGCCCGGTGCTGACTGTCAGGCAACAAGAGAAAGCCTGACGATCGTTGCAGTGGCCTTTAGGGGGCATACGTGATGACAGGATGTTGCAGGTTCGTGTTCATATTTTGCGTTCTTTGGTCCTGCCTCTCTCCCGCCGTTGAACATTCTCCTCTCACCGATAGCAATTGGAGCACCATCGACACCCCCTTTCGCCCGGTCAATGCCACTGCTGTGGGCAATGTCATCTGGGTGTGCGGCACAAATGAAATGATCGTGAGTTCGGCGGATGGCGGTGTGACATGGGAAATAAGCCATCAAAATCGGGATGGTGAAGTGCTGTCCAATGTTTCCTTTGTTGATGAGAAGGTGGGGCACGCCGCGGGCACTGGCGGACTGCTGCTCTCAACTGCTGATGGCGGAAAAACTTGGCAAGGTCACAAGGTATCCAGGTCCATATTCATGTTCTCATTCGCGGACGCAAACAACGGGATTGTGCTCGTAAGCAGGGATGCTGGAGCAGGTAACGACTTAATCGAGGACGACCTACCGAGCTATGGCACAGTGAAAATCACCCATGACGGCGGCGAACACTGGCAAGACGTGGCACTCGAGTCGGACGAGTTGCGCCCGTTTACAGGAGTTCTTTCCGTCGCTGCACTGGATAGTTCACATTATCTGATGCTCCGACGGCATCCCGAGATTGAAGACGCATTCGTAGTAACAAAGGATAGCGGCAAGTCCTGGAAACTGGTGCACCCTCAAAATGATTCCTCCAATCGAGCTCTACCCAAGACGGTGTTTGTGCACCAAGGCGAGTATTGGGCGTTCGGCCACGCACTGGTTCATCGTGAAAAAGGCGGTGGTTACGGTGTACCACTAACCCTCCGATCGAAAGACGGCGAGACTTGGGTTCATGGCACACCGGGACCTAACGAATTCAAGACGTGCAATGCACAAGGCTGTTTCTTGTGGGATGGAGCCGTAGAGGCACTGTACTCAGATCACGCCCAGTTTTGGTCCACACCGCAGGACGGGTCGTTAAGCGACAAGTGGGCAATTGCGAACAAAACGATCTGCACAGTCAGCGGATCTTTGAAATGCGCCTTAGCCTCTACAGCCGGCAAGCCGCAACCTCGCCGCGAGGACGTGACCTTCGCCAGAAGTTTTACTGGAAATTTTGCTAGTGGCTGCCTTGAGTGTCGGGTCAGCGAAATAATTCCCGACAGTCCTGCACCCCCATCCATGAAACGCTTGCAGGCACTGCTCACCGTCAGACGAGATGGCTCCGTATCGGATGTATCGGTTGACTATCCTTCCAGCGAGAAGACTCGGGCTGCAATCTCGGAGCAACTTTCACAATGGCTCTTCGAACCCGCCCGCGAAGGGGCAAATACGGTCGAGGCGAAAAAGCAAGTCGAGCTTGTGTTGATGTGCGCGGGTTTTCCAGGACAACCGGAGACTGACCGATGCAGCCTGCATCCTTCTCATGAGTTCTCGAAACCAACCCAGCGCACAACGACTTCACCCCAGTGAACCCGGTAGGCCGTTTCTTCAGCCAATGTCGTCTCTGACGGTCGGAGTCATGGGCAAAGCCGCGCAGCAGCGGGAGCAGGCAGACTTATACAAACAATCAATTCTTTGAGTTTCCCTCCCATCTTTCAATGCGGTACTTGTAGAAGATTATGGCGAAGGCTGCGACTCGCCGGGAGGCTTCCATGGCAAAAGCACGATCCGCGAAACGGCGAAAGGTGCCCACCCCGATCCCTCACGGGACGGAACTTGACAAATTGCTGGAGATTTTATCGGCTTGCGATCGTGGGGTCGTGGAGTTTTCGATGGGACTCTATAACGTGCCACGCCGGGACCGGGCCAAGATGAGACGGCAGAACCGGCGTTTGCATCGTGCGCTTAAGTCGTACTTGCCACAACTTTTGCAGCCGCAGCAATCTTTCTTCGAGTTGTCCGGCACTCGCTGAACGCCACCCCGCCGACGGGCGCAGACGCCCGTCGCTCATCGTCAACGCATCCGCCCGCAATCGAGGGCACGAGCAGAATCTCATCTCCATCCTGAAAGGCGTACGTCGTCCCGCCCAGAAAGCGGATGTCTTCCTCGTTCACATAGACATTGAGGAACCGCCGAATCTCCCCCGCCTCATCGCGAAGGTGAGGTTTCAGTTGCGGGAATTTCTGATCGAGGACAGTAAACAACTCGCCCAGGTTTGCCGCTGCGCAATCGACTTTGCCGACACCGTCTGTGAGACGGCGTAATGCGGTCGGAATTTGCACTGTGATCGACATATCAGGCCTCCACCGTTTCCGGAACATCCAGCGTGTTGGAAAGATACCGCTCGAACTCCGCCAGCTTCGGTGCAATGGCCGGCTCGGCAGCGTACTCGCCGGCCAGCGCATCCGTCGTCTTCAACCCGTTCCCTGTGATGCAGAGCACAGTTGTCTCTTCGGGCGAAATGCGCCCTTCGCGATACAGCTTGCGCGCGCAACCCACCGTCACGCCCCCAGCCGTCTCTGTGAAGACCCCTTCCGTTTCGGCCAGCAACTGGATTGACTCGACCACCTCGGCGTCCGATACATCTTCCGACCAGCCGCCGCTCTTCGTGATGGCCTTGATCGCATAGTGGCCATCGGCCGGATTGCCGATTGCGAGCGACCGCGCAATCGTTGCCGGCTTCTGCGGTTCGATCTCGGCTCGGCCCGCCTTCACGGCCGTCGAAATCGGCGAACAGCCGGTGGCCTGCGCACCGAAGAACTTCACCAGCTTTGCTTCCACCAGCCCAAGCGTGATCAGTTCATCAAATGCCTTCTTGATCTTCGTGATCAGTGATCCGCCAGCCATCGGGACGACGATGTTGTCGGGCAATCGCCAGCCCAACTGCTCGGCGATTTCGAATCCCACTGACTTCGATCCCTCGGCGTAATACGGCCGCAAATTCACATTCACGAAGCCCCAGCGATGTTCATCCGCAATCTGCGAACACAGGCGATTGACCTGGTCGTAGCTTCCGGCGATGCGGACGACCTTCGCGCCATACACCTGCGTGCCGAGAATCTTTGCCGGTTCCAAATCCGCGGGGATAAAAATCCATGCCTTGAAACCGTTGCGCGCGGCCTGCGCTGCTACCGAATTCGCCAGGTTGCCGGTTGACGAGCACGACACGGTGTCGAACCCAAACGCGCGCGCCTGCGACAACGCGACGGCAACCACGCGATCCTTGAAGCTCAGCGTCGGCAGGCACACGGCGTCGTTCTTGATGTGAAGCTTCTGCGCGCCAAGTTGCTTCGCCAGGCTGGGAGCGCTTAGCAGCGGCGTGAATCCCACCGGCAACTTGGCTTGAAAATCTTGGGGGAGGGGAAGGAGTTCGGAATACCGCCACATATTGGGAGGGCGCTGGGCGATCTTCTCGCGCGTAAACTGGGCGCGGGCTTCCTCATAGTCGTAACAGACTTCCAAGGGAGAAAAACAGTCATCGCAGATCGACTTGGGCTGGTTCCCCCAGGTCTTTCCGCACTCGCGACATCGCAATTCGTACTGAGCCATCGTGCTACCCGCATTCTCGCGAGTAGCTGAGAACGAGCATCTCTGGAGAAAAGGCCTCTAAAAACGAAGACCTCTTCTCCGGAAAAGGAAAAGAGGTTACGGGAAAACGGGAAGAAATGCCGCTTGCCCGAATCTCATGTTCCCCGTTTCCAGGAGAGAGTTGGCACCAAGCAATCGCGATAGATGATCGCGACCCGGTTGCCGTGGCGTCTCAGGGCTCGTCCCTCAGCCACTCTGCATGAAATTCAAAGCCAGCCCGTAAACGGGCTAACTTGGACATACATGTTAATAGTCACATGGGGGTGTGTCAAGCACGGGCGTGATCACCTTTTTCGATACGCCCGTGCGGAATCTCGACGCCAAGATCCACTTTCTACCGTGCGGCATTCGACATCCGGCATTAGGCGGCCCGGCGATAGTTCTCCGGAACCCGCGCTGCACTCGGTGTCGATCTAAACAACAGCGTGAGGCAATACAATCCGGCCAGGCCGACCGCAGCGTACACCGCTCTCGCCAGCACACTCATGTTGCCGAACATCGCGGCTACCCGGTCAAATCTGAAAACACCGACCAACAGCCAGTTCAACGCGCCCACAATCACCAGCACGAGTGCCGCCTTCGCAATTCCGTTCATATTTGTCCCCCTTGATTTGTGATCGCACGCGAGGAAATCCGCATGCTGGGTAGAAGATGCTGCTCTTCCGCGCGTCGGTCCGCGCAGACCGGGAAGAACCGCAACTCGCTCTATCAGGAGGAAAAGGTCATACGGATACTTTGATCTCCACGCAAAGCGCCCTTTTCTTATGCCGCAAGCGATCAAGCGCCGTGCACTCATGTCAGCTTCACATCCAATAGCGCCAGCCAATACTGCATGGATTGCAACGCAAATCCGCACAGGATGAGACCGATTCCAAACACGCCCATCCGACGCTCCGGAAGATTGTCTGCGTAGTATTCAATGTAGGGATTCACCGTGATCCCCATGCCGGTGACGATGCCGGTGACCAGGCCCACGCGAATAGCAAACGCCCACGCATGCGCAACGTGATGAATGAAAGCGCTGCATGCCAGAGCTGTAGCCATGTATCCGAAGGTCCGAATCACAGTTCCCCAGAACTGACGGCGAGTGATCCTCGGGCGCCGTAGCGCCGCATAGTCCAGCGCAGGGCGCATGCCTCTTGAATACGCGAAGGCCTGACCGATCGTGACTAGAAGGGCAAAGGCGATTGCGAATCCGGAGCCGGTAGTCCGGTAGAGGCCTATTCCGAAACCAACGCCGCGGATCGCCGAGAACAAAACCTCCCACGGCAAGGAATAGTGTTCGAGCCCTCGGGCAGCGCGATTCAGTTCAATCGCCAGCGTGACGCCGGTCGCAATCCCTGAAGCGAATCCAAAAATCAGGCCGAGGCCGAGCCCATACCCGACCCCGAAGACCAGCGAGTACGTGACCGCTCGCGTAAGCACACGGAGCGGCCCGTGCTGTCCGCCCAGCAAGTCATACGCCAGGTAAAGACTGCCCAGCACATCCAGACACGTACCCGTGATGCTGATGGCTGCAAGTGTGTGGTGGTCCATTCTCGGTGGCAGAACTGATATCGCTGATTATGCCTGTGCCCCAAGAGAAACGTGAAGCGAGACATCGCGCAAACCGCGTGCCCACAGACCCAAATCGCGCCGCATTCCCGCGCACACACGCCTGTTAGAATCAAGGATTAGCCCGTCCATCATGGAAGCAGCCTACATCCGCAACTTCGCGATCATTGCCCACATTGACCATGGGAAATCCACGCTGGCCGACCGCCTGCTCGAGCTCACGGGGTCGCTCGCGATGCGCGAAATGCAGGAGCAGGTCCTTGATTCCATGGATCTTGAGCGCGAACGCGGCATCACCATCAAGGCGCACGCCGTCCGCATGATGTACCCCGCGCAGGACGGCAAACTCTATCAACTGAACCTCATCGACACGCCCGGCCACGTGGATTTTTCCTACGAGGTGTCTCGCTCACTGGCCTCGTGCGAAGGCGCGCT
>DASRDJ010000219.1:0-32737 GCA_035652655.1 Terriglobales bacterium | reverse complement strand
ATCCGGCTGTCGGCCCTGGGCGCGTTGAACGGCGAAGCGAAGTGGGAGAAGCAGATTGACGCGCTGATGGAAGCGGTCGACAAGAGCGTGCCGCAGCCGGCGCGCGAGCTGGACAAGCCCTTCCTGATGCCGATCGAAGACATCTTCTCGATTTCGGGCCGCGGAACGGTGGTCACCGGCCGGATTGAGCGCGGCAAGGTGAAAGTTGGCGAGGAAGTGGAAATCGTGGGCTTCCGCGACACGCGCAAGACGGTGGTGACGGGCGTGGAAATGTTCAAGAAGCAGCTGGACGAAGGCATGGCGGGCGATAACGCCGGGTTGCTGCTGCGCGGCATTGGCAAGGACGACGTGGAGCGCGGGATGGTGCTGGCGAAGCCGGGATCGATCACGCCGCACACGAAGTTCAAGGCCGAGGTTTACATCCTGACGAAGGAAGAGGGCGGAAGACATACGCCGTTCTTCAAGGGATACCGTCCGCAGTTTTACTTGCGCACGACGGACGTGACGGGAGTGGCGGAGTTGCCGGCGGGCACGGAAATGGTGATGCCTGGAGACAACGTGAGCCTGGTGATCGAGCTGATCACGCCGGTCGCGATGGAAAAGGGCTTGCGGTTCGCGATTCGTGAAGGCGGCCACACGGTGGGCGCCGGCACGATTGCGGAGATCGTGCAGTAACGAAATGCCGGCGGGACGCCGGCGTTACAAAATTCAGCGGCCTGCAACTTGCCGCCAGTTCTTTCCTCCCGGATCGGCCGGGAGGGGTGAGAGAGTGAAACGTGATTGGAAAAGAGAGAATTCGCATCCGGTTGAAAGCCTACGACTACCGCATCCTGGACCAGTCCACGGGTGAGATTGTCGAGACGGCTCGGCGCACTGGCGCGCAGATCGCGGGGCCGATTCCACTGCCCACGATGAAGAACAAGTACTGCGTGTTGCGTTCGCCGCACGTGGACAAGAAGTCGCGGGAGGCGTTCGAGATCCGGACACACAAGCGTCTGCTCGATATTCTCGAGCCCACGCAGCAGACGGTGGACGCATTGATGAAACTCGATCTGCCGGCGGGTGTTGACGTCGAGATCAAGGCGTTCGGAAAAGAGCACAAGTAGGCTCTAGGCTCTTGGGCTCCCGATAGGGCGACAGAAGTTAGCCCAGGGCGTGAGCCCTGGGTAGGTGCAAAAGAGAAGCGAGTCCCGCAGGGACGATACCGTGAGCGAGGGCGACAGCCCGAAGCTCCCCAGCCAATAGCGATTCGCCATGCTGGGAATGGAGAAGGAAATGGCAAAGGTAGCAGGGATACTCGGAAAGAAAGTCGGCATGACGCAGCTGTTCGATTCGAAGGGCGAAGTTCGCCCGGCGACCGTGCTGCAGGCTGGTCCGTGCGTGGTCACGCAACACAAGACCGCGACACGAGACGGCTACGAGTCGGCGCAGATCGGCCTGGTCGAGTTCGTGAAAGAGAAGCGACTTACCAAGCCGATGCGGGGCCACTTTGGCAAAAACAATCTCCCGCCGATGAAGTTCCTCCGAGAAGTTCCCATCGAAGTTGACGAAGCTCCCGCAGAGAATGCACCCACGAATGGCTTGAAGGTTGGCCAGCGTGTGCTGGTTGACATTTTCGAAGGCGACCGTTTTGTCGATATCGTCGGCATCTCGAAGGGCCGTGGATTCGCGGGTGTTGTGCGGCGGCACCACTTTGCTGGTGGCCCGAAATCCCACGGTTCGATGTTTCAGATCACCGGTTCGATCGGCTCTTCTGCGTTCCCTTCGCGCGTCTTCAAAGGCATGCGCATGTCTGGACACATGGGCGATGAGCGCGTCACGGTTCGCAACCTGCGCATCCTGGGCGTGGACAAGGACGAGAATCTGCTGGTGGTCGAAGGCAGTGTCCCTGGCGCCAATGGTGGTTACGTGGTCATCACGCGAGCGAAAAAGCCACCGCGAGAGCGGCGTGGATTCGCGGGTTCGGCCACGGTCGATCCGTTGAAGGCAGCGAAGCGCGCAGCGAAGAAGGGGTAAGGCGGCTGGCGGTCGATAGTCGATGGCTGATCGCAAAAGCCCAAGGCCTTCGACCGGCACACAGGCTGCGAGTCAGCGAGATTCAGAGGAGCTACTAGCCAGAAGCGAGTAGCTGCAGTTGAGAGACAAACATGGCAACCATTGATATCTACAACCTGAACGGCGCCAAGGTCGGCACGATGGATCTCGCCGATGAGGTTTTTGGCGCGGTGAACGAAGATCTGCTGTGGGAAGCGGTGAAGCACTATCGCGCCGCACAGCGGTCGGGCACACATGCGACCAAGAATCGCTGGCGCGTATCGGGCTCCGGCAAGAAGCTGTGGAAGCAGAAGGGCACGGGCCGCGCGCGTATCGGATCGATTCGATCGCCTCTGTGGCGGCATGGTGGAACCGTTCACGGCCCGCAGCCGCGCTCGTACGATTACACCTTCCCCAAGAAGAAGCTGATGGGCGCGTTGCGTTCCGCGTTGGCTTCCAAACTGGCGGATGGAAAATTGACGGTTGTGAACGCGTTCGAATTGAAGGAAGTCAAGACGAAGACCTTCCGTGAAGCGCTCGACAAGCTGAAGATCGAGAAGACTGTTTTGCTGGTGGAAGTCCCACGGCACGGCAATCGTAATCTCGAACTGAGCTCGCGCAATCTTGCGGGGGCGGAACTGATCGAGAGCAACGGCGTTCACCCCTATCACCTGCTGCGCTACGAGCACGTGATCTTTACCCAGCCCGCGATTGAGAAACTGCAGGTGTCGCTGACCAAGTCGTCCTCGAAGCGCGAGCACAAGCCAAAGTCGGACGAAGGCGCGAAGAAGACGGCGCGGGTTCCGCGCAAGCGGACGCGGCATGAAAAAGCGGCGGAGGTGGCGTAATGAAATCGGCCTATGAAATTCTTCGCCGTCCGGTGATCACGGAAAAGGGCCTGACCATCAAGGAAAACGAGAACACGCTTGTATTCCAGGTAGCCAAGCAGGCGACCAAGACCGAGATCAAGGAAGCTGTGCAGTCGATTTTCAAAGTGAAAGTGGATTCGGTGCGCACGGCGAATTATCCGGGGAAAGAGCGGCGCCGCGGACGTTTTGCGGGCTACCGCCCGGACTGGAAAAAGGCGTACGTGCGGTTGAAGGCCGGCGAAAAGATGCCGGAGTACGCACAGAACCTGTAAGGCAGCGATCAGCTGTCAGCCGTCAGCTTTCAGTGAAAGCGGCGGCTGGTAGAAGAACTGACTGAGAGCTGAAAGCTGAGAGCTGAGAGCGATTATGGCAATCAAGACATATAGACCGACGACGCAGACGTTGCGCTACCGGACGACGCTGGTCAATGACGACATCACGACCAACAAGCCCCACAAGCCGCTGGTCGAGCCCAAGCAGAAGACGGGCGGGCGGCGGAATTCCGGAAACATCACCAGCCGGTTTCGTGGGGGCGGGAACAAGCGCAAGCTGCGCCTGATTGATTTCAAGCGCGACAAGGTCGGAATCCCGGCGACCGTGATTTCGATTGAATACGATCCGAACCGCTCGGCGCGCATTGCGCTGCTCAGCTATGCCGACGGCGAGAAGCGCTACATCGTGCAGCCCGACGGCCTGAAGATGGGACAAAAGATTATCAGCGGCCCGGACGCCGATATTCTCGTCGGCAACGCGTTGCCGCTGCGCAACATTCCGCCCGGCACGACGGTGCACAACGTTGAGCTGCGGCCTGGTAAGGGTGCGCAGATGGTGCGCTCGGCGGGTGGTTCGGCACAACTGGTTGCGAAGGAAGGCGACTACGCGCTGATCAAGCTGCCTTCGGGCGAGACCCGCAAGGTGCTGCAGGATTGCATGGCGACGATCGGGCAGGTTGGCAACACCGATCACGAGAACGTCACCATCGGCAAGGCTGGCCGAGTTCGTTGGGCCGGACGGCGTCCGCATAACCGCGGCGTGTCGATGAACCCGGTCGACCATCCGCACGGCGGCGGCGAAGGCAAGACGTCAGGCGGACGGCACCCGGTAACCCCGTGGGGCCAGCCGACGCGCGGCTACAAGACGCGCAACAACAAGCGCACCGACGCATTCATCGTCGGGCGCCGGAAGAAATCGTAGCGAGTGGTCAGTGGCCGGTGGCCAGTGACCAGCAAAGCGCTCCAGCCTGAAGGCTGAGAGCGGAAAGCTGAGAGCTGAATTTATGGCACGTTCAACCAAGAAGGGCCCGTTCATCGATAGCCACCTGCAGCTGAAGGTGGAAGGGATGAACTCGCGCAACGAGAAGAAGGTGCTGCGCACCTGGTCGCGACGTTCGACCATCATTCCTGAGATGGTGGGTCACACGATCGCGGTGCACAACGGCAAAAAGTTTATTCCGGTGTATATCACCGAGAACATGGTGGGCCACAAGCTGGGTGAGTTCAGCTTCACGCGCACCTTCAAGGGTCACTCCATGAAGGCGGCGACAGAAGCAGCGGCTCGTCCGGCGGGCGTGCCTGGCGGACCGGGAGCTCCAGCCCCAGCTGCAGGTGCAGCACCGGCCGCGCCCAAGGCGTAAAGGAGACACGCGATCATGGAATTTCGAGCCGAAGCCCGTTACATGCGCGTATCGCCTCAAAAGGCACGCCTGGTGCTGGACCTCATCAAGGGCATGAAGGTGGAAGACGCCCGCAACACTTTGCTGTTCACCAAGAAGCGCGTGGCTTCGACGGTCGGCAAACTCCTGCAGTCGGCGATCGACAACGCGAACTTCTTGAGCACCGAGAAGAATCTCGACGTCGATCTCGACCAGCTCTACGTGAAGAATGCCGTGGCCAGCGATGGGCCGCGCATGAAGCGCATCCGGCCGGCGCCGATGGGACGCGCGTTCCGCTACGTGCGGCGTATCTCGCATCTGCAGATCGTGCTGGCGGAGCGTAATCGCAATGGCCAGTCGGTAGCGACGGTGGTGGGCGAAGAAGAAAAATCGGCGGCGCCGAAAGTGAAAGCCAAGAGCAAGGCGAAGGCGCCGGCTAAGAAAGCCGCAAGCAAGAAGAAGAAATCGGCGGCGAAATAAAGTTTTCGCTCCGGCATGCCGGAGCAGATAAGAGGAATGATGGGTCAAAAAGTCCATCCTTATGGTTTCCGGCTTGGCTACACCAAGCCGTGGAAGTCGCGCTGGTTTGTCGAGCGGGATTACGACAAGCTGCTGCTCGAAGATGTGAAGCTCAAGGCCGAACTCAAGGACAAGCTGAAGTCGGCGGGCATCAGTGCGGTCGAGATCGAGCGTCCGGGCAACAAGATCCGGATCATCATCAAGACGGCGCGGCCGGGCATCATCATCGGCCGCAAGGGCGCGGAAATCGACAAGCTGAAGCAGGAACTCCAGAAGCGCACGTCGCGCGAAGTGTTCATCGACATCCAGGAAGTGCACAAGCCGGAGCTCGATGCCCAGCTGGTGTCGGAGTCGATTGCGCTGCAGCTGGAAAAGCGCGTGGGCTTCCGCCGCGCAATGCGTAAGTCGGTGGATTCTGCGCTGCGCTTCGGCTGCAAGGGGATCAAGGTCCGCGTGAGCGGCCGTTTGAACGGCAACGAAATCGCACGCTCAGAGTGGTACCTGCAGGGACGTTTGCCGCTCCACACGCTGCGCGCCGATATCGAGTACGGCTTCTCGGAGGCGCGTACGACGTACGGCGTGATCGGCGTGAAGGTGTGGATCTATAAGGGTGAAATCCTCACGGCGAAAAAGCGTGAGGTCGCGCAGAACGCGGTGCCCAGCGGAGCGTTTTAGTTAGCGGTGAGCTACGAGCCACGAGCTACGAGCTAAAAGCCAAGAGCTGAAAGCTGAGAGCTACATATGTTGATGCCAAAGAAAGTGAAGTACCGCAAGCAACAGCGCGGCCGTATGACCGGGAAGGCCTGGCGCGGCAGCCAGCTGGCTTTCGGAGATTTCGGGTTGAAGGTTCTGGAACCGGGCTGGATCACCGACCGGCAGATCGAAGCGAGCCGCGTGGCCATGACCCGTTTCGTGAAGCGTGGCGGGAAGATCTGGATCCGTTTGTTTCCGGACAAGCCGGTCACGAAAAAGCCGGCCGAAACCCGTATGGGCAAGGGCAAGGGTGCGCCGGATCACTGGGTCGCTGTCGTGCGGCCAGGGAAAATCCTGTTCGAGATGGAGGGCGTGTCGGTCACCGATGCCGCGGAAGCGATGCGGCTGGCGTCCCACAAGCTGCCGTTGCGCACGACCATGGTGAAGCGCGAAACCGCGCACTGAGAAACGAGAAACGAGAAACGAGAAGCAACCATGAAAGCCGACAAGATTCGCAATCAGACCGACGCGGAACTGCACGATCAGGAGCGGCAGCTCTCTGACCAGCTGTTCAAGCTGAAGTTCCAGCTCAACATGGGCCAGACCGAGAGCCTGAAAAAGATTCGCGGCCTGCGCAAGGACATTGCCCGGGTGAAGACCATCGTGGGCGAGCGTTCGCGCGGCGCACAGGCGACAACGGAGAAGAAGTAATGGCGGAAACTACACAGAAGGCGGCGGGACGGCGCAAGGAAGTCGTGGGCGAAGTCGTCTCCAACAAGATGAACAAGACCATCGTGGTCGCGGTGACGCGCAAGAAGGCGCACCCGCTCTATGGCCGCGTCATCTCCACCGACAAGAAGTTCTACGCGCACGACGAGAAGAACGAAGCCCACGTGGGCGATGTGGTGCGGCTTGAGGAAACCCGCCCACTGTCGAAGCTGAAGCGGTGGCGCTTGAAAGAAATCGTACGCAAAACGGCGCTGGTGCCGGAAGTTGCGCCGGTTGCCGGAATCGACGCCCCGTAGGGGCATCGCGAACAGACAGGGAGATTGAGCTATGGCTGTGATGATGAGAACGATGCTCGAGGTGGCCGATAACTCCGGCGCCCGCAAGCTGCAGATGATTCTGCCGCTGGGGGGCTCGACCGGTCTGCGCGCCGGTCTGGGCGACGTGATCACCGCCAGCGTGAAGGAAGCCTCGCCCGACGGGCAGGTGCAAAAGGGAAAAGTGGTGAAGGCAGTCATTGTGCGGACGCGGAAAGAGCATCGCCGACGCGATGGAACCTACATTCGCTTCGACCAGAACGCGGCGGTGCTGATCAACGAGACGGGTGAGCCAGTGGGTACGCGCGTGTTTGGACCAGTGGCCCGCGAACTGCGCGAGAAGAAGTTTTTGAAGATCGTTTCGCTGGCGCCGGAAGTTTTGTAAGGGCAGTTTCTAGTTTCAAAGTTTCAAGTAACGTCGCAGCCTCGGGCGCGAAGAGACTAAGGGTTTGACGATATGCCAAAAGTAGCGAGCACAGCACATATTCGAGTCGATATCCGGCGCAATGACACGGTCAAGGTCATCACCGGACGGGACAAGGGCAAGCAAGGGCGCGTTCTCCGCGTGTTTCCGGCGGATTCCAAGGTCCTTGTAGAGCACGTGATGATGGTGAAAAAGCACGTGCGGCCGAATCCGCAGCGCAACGTGCAGGGCGGCATCGCCGAGCAGGAAAGCCGCATTGCGATTTCGAATGTTCAGTTAGTCTGCCCGACCTGCGGGCCGGTGCGCATCGGACACGAAGTTCGCGGCGACAAGAAAGTTCGCGTCTGCAAGAAGTGCGGTACGACGCTGGATAAGTAGTCATTGGTCGTTGGCTGATAGTCGTTGGCAAAGGCTCACGAACCGGTAATCACCCCGAAACCGTGAGAGAAGGTACTGAGAGACATGGCGAAAGATAAAGAGAAAAAGGGCGGCAAGTCCGAAAAGCAGGAATCACGGGTCGCGGCAGTCGCGCGGCATAGCGCAAAAGAGCGTCCCCGGTTGCGCTCGCGGTTCGAGAAAGAAATCGCTCCCGCCCTGATGAAGGAACTGGACCTGAAGAACTCCATGGCGGTTCCGCGGCTGAACAAGATCGTGGTGAACATGGGCGTGGGCGAAGCGACGCAGAACGCAAAGATCCTCGACCCGGCCGTGAACGAACTGGGCCAGATCACAGGACAGAAGCCGGTAGTGACGCGCGCGAAGAAGTCGATTGCGGCCTTCAAGGTGCGCGAGAACATGCCCATCGGCGCCATGGTTACGCTGCGCGGCGACCGCATGTACGAGTTTCTCGACCGGTTGGTGAGCGTAGTGCTGCCTCGCGTGCGAGACTTCCGCGGCGTTTCGACGAAATCGTTCGACGGGCGCGGCAATTACACCATCGGCCTGCATGACCAGTTGATCTTTCCGGAGATCGACTATGCGAAGGTCGACAAGATGAAGGGCATGAACGTCACGATCGTGACGACGGCCGGCACGGATGAACAGGCACGGTCTTTGCTGAAGCATCTGGGCATGCCGTTCAGGGCATAGAAGTTTCGAGTTTCAAGTTTCGAGAAAAAAGGAATTCATGGCAACGACAGCAAAACGAGTTAAGGACGCAAAGAAACCCAAGTTCTCTTCGCGCAAGCACAACCGCTGCAAGATTTGCGGACGCCCGCGCGCCTACCTGCGCAAATTCGGCGTATGCCGTCTTTGTTTCCGCGGGCTGGCGCTCAAGGGAGAGATTCCTGGGGTTTCGAAGTCGTCCTGGTAGGAAGGCAGTCGTCAGTCGCTAGTTGCAAGTCGTTAGCCGGGAACTTCTTGGCGATCGAACGAGGGCCAGCGACTCAACGGCAGAGATCAGAAGCAAGCCGCTGCAGGTTCTCCGCAAGGCGCGGAGCGAACGGGTGGCAGAGGAGAAGCAGACGATGAGGTTGACCGATCCGGTCGCAGACATGCTGGCGCGAATTCGCAACGCGATCAACGCGCGGCACCAGAAAGTGGATATTCCCGCCTCCAAGCTGAAGCTGGAGATCGCCCGCATCCTGAAGGAAGAGGGTTACGTCTCGAACTTCAAAGCCACCGAGGAAGAGGGCCACAAGGTCATTCGCGTGTACCTGAAGTACGGCTCCAACAACGAAGCGGCGATCTCGAATGTCGAGCGCGTGTCGCGCCCGGGCTGTCGTGTTTACGTGCGGCGCACCGAGATCCCTCGTGTGCTTGGTGGTCTCGGCATCAACATTCTTACGACGCCCAAGGGCGTTATGACCGGCCGCCAGGCGCGCAAACAGGGCCTGGGTGGCGAGTTGCTCTGCCAGGTGTGGTAGAGCGGCTGATGGCTGATAGTTGACAGCCAAATCAGCAAGGATCTGACAGACATTAACCTGAAGGCTCTAGCGATCAGCTACGGGCCGCGAGCAACGAGCAAACATATGTCACGAATTGGAAAAAAGCCGATCGAAGTCCCGAAGGGCGTCACGATTAAGTTGGAAGGCAACACCGTCGCCGTGCAGGGTCCCAAGGGCAAACTGGAGACACCGCTTCCCGAGGGCATCAAGATGGAACAGAAAGACGGACACCTGCTCGCGATCCGCGAGAACGATTCGCAGGCTGCGGTGCACGGACTGGCTCGTGCCCTGGTGAACAACGCCGTCGAAGGCGTCACCAAGGGATGGACCAAGGACCTGGAAATCGTCGGCATTGGCTACCGCGCCGAGATGAAGGGCAAGGGCATGGTGGTGTTCACGCTGGGCTACTCGCACCCGATCGAGTATCCGCTGCCTTCCGGTATCGACGTAGCCGTAGATCCGAAGCAGACCAAGCTGACGGTGAGCGGTATTGATCGCCAGAAAGTGGGACAGGTCTCGGCGGAGATGCGCGCGTTGCGTCCGCCGGACCCGTACAAGAACAAGGGCGTGCGCTACGTCGGCGAGCGTCTGAAGAAGAAGGTTGGAAAGACGGGAGCGAAGTAGCTGTTGGCTGGTAGTCGTTGGCTTTTGGCCAAGACGACTTGCCAGCCGGGGAAATTTAGCCAGTGCGATCGTGCTCTTGGGTTTTGGCCATAAGCTAGCGACCATCAGCCATTAGCCGGCACGACTGGTACCCGGTACAGAAACCCGGGACGAGGAAGAGACGAATATGTTGAGCAGACCAGGAAAGAACGCGACCCGGCAGCGAGTGCATGACCGGATCCGCAAGAAGTTGCAAGGTACGGCGGAACGTCCGCGGCTGAACGTGTACCGTTCGCTGAACCATATTTACGTGCAGGTGATCGACGATCTGCATGGTAAGACTCTGGTATCGGCCAGCAGTGCCGAGGGCGAAGGGAAGAAGACCGGTGGCAACGTCGCGGCCGCGAAGGACGTAGGCAAAGCGATCGCTGAGCGCGCGAAAGCGAAGGGCATCACCAAGGTGGTGTTCGATCGCGGTGGGTACATCTATCACGGCCGCGTCAAGGCGCTGGCCGACGCCGCTCGCGAGGGCGGATTGCAGTTCTAGAGAATTGGGGAATTGATTGATTGAGAAATGGAAAGTCGAACGATTTTCAAATTACTCAATTACAAATTACCCGATTACCAAATGAATTTGAGGGTTGAATGCCAAGCGTAATCAAGAAGCTCGATGCAGGTCATTACCAGCTGAAAGATCAGGTAGTGGCGATCAATCGCGTCACCAAGGTCGTGAAGGGCGGCAAGAATCTGTCGTTCGCGGCGCTGGTCGTGGTCGGAGATCCCAGCGCAGCTGTGGTGGGATACGGTTCCGGCAAAGCGAAGGAAGTGCCGCAGGCGATTCGCAAAGGGATCGAGTCGGCGAAGAAAAACCTCGTGAAGGTGAATCTTACGCAGACCACGATTCCACACCTGGTCCTCGGCCGCTTTGGCTCAGGACACGTACTGCTGAAGCCGGCTCCTGAAGGAACGGGCGTGATTGCGGGCGGCGCCGTACGCGCAGTAATGACTTCGGCGGGCGTGCAGAACGTGCTCACCAAGTCGATTGGCACGACGAATCCGCACAACGTGATCAAGGCGACGTTCGACGCGCTGAAGAAGCTCAAAAACAAGGAAGCCGTGGCGGCGCTGCGCGGTAAGAACGCGGAAGACCTGTAGTCGAAGCGAGTATCGTGCGGCGGGCGGGACGCCCTCCGGACTGCCGGCAAGATGCCGGCGAACGAGTAAAGAGGAATTATGATGGCTGGCAAAACGACATCAAAGGCAAGTTCGGGGAAACTGCACATCAAGTGGGTACGTTCGGCAATTTGTTCCCCGGTTAAGCACAAACTGGTGGTTAAGGGACTCGGCTTCACGCGCTTGAATCAGGTGATCGAGCGTCCCGACACGGCGGCGATCCGCGGCATGGTGAAGAAGGTGCCGCATTTGGTGGAGATTGTTGACTAGCAGGCCTTAGGTCTTGGGTCGTAAGGTGTCTGGCCGAGAGTGGACCGCAATTGGTTTTGGAAAACAACATGAATTTATCCAACATACGAGCACCGAAGAAGTCGTCGGAAAAACGCAAGCGCGTAGGCCGCGGCATGGGGTCGGGTATGGGAAAGACCTCGACGCGCGGTCACAAGGGGCAGCGTTCGCGCAGCGGTTCGCGCATGATCCGCGGCTTTGAAGGCGGCCAGATGCCGCTGCACCGCCGCATGCCCAAGCGCGGCTTCACCAATATTTTCCGCAAGGAATACTCGATCGTGAATCTGGAAGCGCTAGCGGCTCTGGGGGAAACGACCATCAATCCCGACGTGCTCCGCAAGGCGGGAGTGATCAAGACCAAGCATCCCGTGAAGATTCTCGGCGATGGTGAGTTGAAGTCGGCGCTCATCGTGCATGCGCACAAGTTCTCCAAGTCGGCGCAGGAAAAGATCACCAAGGCCGGCGGCAAGTTCGAGGTCTTGCAGTAATGTTCGAGAAACTGGCCAACGTATTTCGCATCCCCGATCTGCGTAAGCGCATTCTGTTCACGCTGGCCATGCTGGCGGTGTACCGGCTGGGCGGCCACATTCCGACCCCGGGCATCAACGCCGACAAACTCGCACAATTCTTCGAACAGAACCGGGGCAGCTTCCTGGGATTCGTTGACCTGTTCTCGGGCGGGCAGTTGCGCCGGCTGACGATCTTCGCCCTCGGCATCATGCCGTACATCACTGCGTCGATCATTTTGCAGTTGCTGACCGTGGTCTACGAACCGCTGGCTAAGCTGCAGAAGGAAGGCGAACTCGGGCGCAAAAAGATTACGCAGTGGACACGCTACCTGACGGTCATTCTTAGCGCGCTGCAGTCTTTTGGCATCGCCATCAGTCTGACCAAGGGCAGCCAGGATTTCGTGTTAACCCCGGG
Organism: Terriglobales bacterium; assembly: GCA_035652655.1. Classification (GTDB taxonomy): domain Bacteria; phylum Acidobacteriota; class Terriglobia; order Terriglobales; family Acidobacteriaceae; genus Gp1-AA133. The sequence goes on along the minus strand of DASRDJ010000219.1, from coordinate 20,630 downwards.
TCCGCGCTTCGTCTTGATGACGATGTTGACTCTAACTACGGGCAGCGCCTTCATCATGTGGCTGGGTGAGCAGATCACCGAGCGCGGCGTAGGCAACGGTATGTCGCTGCTGATCTTCGCCGGCATCGTCGTGGGCCTGCCGCGTGGCGTGGCTGACCTGTACGACAAGGTCAAGACCAACGCCTGGGGCGCTTTCACTCCGGTCGCGATCGCGATGTTGCTCGCCGTCATGATTGTGGTGGTGGCGTTCATCGTGTATGTCGAACGAAGCGAACGCCGAATTCCCGTGCAGTACGCGAAGCGCGTCGTGGGCCGCAAGGTCATGGGCGGGCAGTCCACTCACCTGCCGTTGCGCGTCAACGCTGGCGGCGTCATGCCGGTGATCTTTGCGTCGTCGATTTTGACGTTGCCGCAAACCGTCGGCTACGGACTGAAAGACAACCGCTACTTCGGGTCCCTGATCCACGCCCTGGGCTGGGGGGAGCCGCTTTACACGCTCTTGTACGCAGTCGGAATTATCTTCTTCGCCTACTTCTACGTGTCGATTGTCTTCAACCCGAGCGAAGTTGCCGACAACATGCGGAAGTATGGCGGGTTCATCCCGGGCATCCGGCCGGGCAAGCGCACGGCTGACTACATCAACGAGGTGCTCACTCACATCACGCTGGTGGGTGCGCTGTACCTGATCATCATCTCGTTCATCCCGGAATGGATGATCACCGGTATTCACTTAAACAGCCTGCCGTGGTGGTTGGGAGGCACGTTCTTCGACAAGCTTCCCGTTTGGATGACCCACGGATTGGGCGTTAACTTCTACTTCGGTGGAACATCGCTGCTGATCGTCGTCGGCGTAGCGATGGACACGGTAACGCAGATCGAGGCCCAACTCATCATGCGCCACTATGATGGGTTCACGCCGCGCAGTGGGCGCATCAAGGGCCGCCGTTGGTAGGCGTTCGCTGCGCTGGCAGGTTGAGATTTGCAGGGTTCGCGCAAGACTAGGAACCCGGGCCACGTTGCCCGGCAACAGAAATCGAGGGAGGTGGCCACCTCGATGGCCCAGGAAACCTCGCGCAGTATTGGACCCGTCATCCTGCTGGGCCCGCCAGGAGCTGGCAAAGGCACCCAGGGCAAGCGGATCGAGCAGCACTACAAGATCCCGCAGATCTCGACCGGAGACATTCTGCGGCAGAACGTGAAAACCGGAACTCGGCTGGGGCGTGCAGCGCAAGAAGTCATGGAGCGCGGACAGCTGGTACCCGACGAACTGGTCTGCCCCATGGTGGCCGACCGGCTTCGCGAAATCGATTGCGAACGCGGATTTATTCTGGATGGGTTCCCGCGAACAGCGGCGCAGGCAGGCTGGCTGGATGCCTTCCTGGAAAATGAGTTCTTTGACAAGTCAAGTGGCTGCAACAGGTTGCCGATTGTGATCCGGCTGGATGTCAACTATAATGAATTGTTGCGCCGGCTGAGCGGGCGTCGTTCTTGTCCTACCTGTGGCCGCACCTATAACGTTCACCTCCAACCTCCCAAGGTAGATGAGCTTTGTGACGTTGATGGGACAAAGCTTGTCATCCGCGCGGATGACCGCGAGGAAGTGATTCGGGAACGGCTGAACGAGTTTGATGTGCAGACGCGTCCGGTAGCGGACTACTACCAGGCCAAGGGCCGGCTGATGACGGTCAACGGCGATTTGCCCATGGACCAGGTGACATCGCAGATTTTTTGCATTATCGATAACCAGGTCTAGATGGCGATCGTTTGCAAATCTCCGGCGGAGATCGAGAAGATGCGGCAGAGCGGCCGTGTCGTACGTCAAGTGCTCGATCATCTGCGTTCGCTGGTGGTGCCGGGCGCGACCACGATGGACCTGGAGCGCGCGGCCGAACAGAAAATGAAGGACCTGGGCGCGAAGCCGGCCTTCAAGGGTTATTACGATTATCCGTGCGTGCTGTGCACGTCGATCAATGAAGAGATCGTGCATGGCATTCCGTCCGAAAAGCGCCAGTTGAATGTAGGCGATATCGTTTCGATCGATTGTGGAGTGGTGCTCGACGGATATTACGGAGACGCAGCCATCACGGTGCCGGTGGGTGAGGAAGTTTCGCCGGAACTGCTGAAGTTGATGAAGGTGACCGAGGAGTCGCTGTACCGGGGAATCGGGAAGGCCCTCATCGGAAATTCCGTCAGTGACATTGGCGGCGCCGTGCAGGAGTACGTGGAAGCTGCGGGTTTCAGCGTCGTGCGGGAATTTGTGGGTCACGGCATCGGAACGAAACTGCACGAGGAACCGCAGGTTCCGAATTACCGCTCGGGCGGACCGAACCCGCGACTGCGAGAAGGCATGGTGCTCGCGATCGAGCCGATGGTGAATTTCGGCAAGCCGGAAACGCGCGTACTGAGCGACAAGTGGACCGCGGTGACCGCAGACGGCAGTTACAGCGCGCACTTCGAGCATTGCGTAGCGGTAACGAAAGACGGGCCGGTGATTTTGACACAGTGAAGAGAGCAGTTCCCGGTTCTCAGTTCTCAGTTGAACCGGCGTACAAACACTGAGAACTGGGAACCGAGAACTTAAGGAGTGCATGAGCAAAGAAGACGCGATTGAAGTAATGGCGGTGGTGATTGAACCCCTGCCGAACGCGATGTTTAAAGTGGAACTGGAAAACAAGCACCAGGTGCTGGCGCATGTGTCCGGCAAGATGCGCAAGAACTTTATTCGCATTCTGCCTGGCGACAAGGTCGCAGTTGAGCTTTCGCCCTACGACCTGAATCGCGGCCGCATCGTGTATCGCTACAAATAGGATTGTTGCTGAAGGCTGAGAGCTGACGGCTGAAAGCTGGGTTTATGAAGGTACGAGCATCGGTAAAGAAAATCTGTGACAAGTGCAAGGTCATCCACCGCAAGGGTGTGGTGCGGGTGATTTGCGAGAACTCGAAACACAAACAGCGCCAGGGATAAAGCTGGCTAGGGGATAAGTTTTATGGCACGTATTGCAGGCGTCGATCTTCCGCGGAACAAGCACGCGAAGGTCGCGCTCACTTACATTTACGGAATCGGCGATCCGCGCTCAGCGAAGATTCTCGAGCAGGCCAAGGTCGATCCCAATAAGAAAGTCCAGGATCTGAGCGAAGACGAAGTCAATCGCATCCGCCAGGTCATTGAAGCGGAAGGCATGGTGGAAGGCGATCTGCGCAAGGAAGTTTCGATGAACATCAAGCGACTCATCGAAATCGGTTCCTACCGCGGATACCGCCACCGCCGCAACTTGCCGGTCCGCGGACAGCGCACGCATACCAACGCGCGCACCCGCAAAGGCCCGCGCAAGGGAACGGTTGCGAACAAGAAGAAGGCCGCGGCGAAAACATAAGACCCAGCTCTTAGTTCTCGGTTCCCAGTTCGCAGCAGAAACGCGAACCGGGTGCATTGAGAACTGAGAACCGAGAACTGAGAACTCAGACATGGCGAAACCAGCAGCAGCGGGCGGCGCAGCCGCCCCAGAGAAAAAAGGCAAGAAGAAGACGTTCAAGAAGAAAGAGCGCAAGCACGTCCCGCATGGACTGGTGCATGTGCAGGCGTCTTTCAACAACACGATCGTGACCATCACCGACATGGCCGGCAACGTGATCTCGTGGAAGAGTTCGGGTTCGCTCGGCTTCCGCGGGTCGCGCAAAGGAACGCCGTTTGCCGCGCAGCAGGCCGCTTCGAACGCCGCCAACATGGCGCGCGATCACGGTGTGCGCTCGGTCGATGTGCGCGTCAGCGGGCCGGGATCGGGCCGCGAGTCGGCAATTCGCGCACTGGCCGCGGCAGGAATTGAAGTCCGGTCGATCAAGGACTTCACGCCGATACCGCACAACGGCTGTCGGCCGCCGAAAAGGCGCAGGGTATAGAAAGTCTGATGTTTCAAGTTTCAAGTTTCGGGTGGGGAACAACGATCGGCTTATCCGAGACCACTGGAAACTGGGAAACCGGAAACTCGAAACGGTTCTACCGTCCGGGACGAAGGGTGAAGCCAAACCTGTAAACCGGTCATCTAAAGGAGAAGAAACTTGGCACGTTATACAGATGCAGTTTGCCGTCTATGCCGTCGTGAAGGCATAAAACTATTCCTGAAGGGCACCAAGTGTTTCAGCGACAAGTGCCCGATCGAAAAGCGTAACTTCGCTCCCGGACAGCACGGGAAAGACCGCAAAGCCAAAATCGTTGGCTACGGTCTGCAGCTGCGTGAAAAACAAAAAGCCAAGCGCATGTATTTCACGCAGGAAAAGCAGTTCCGCAACTACTTTGAGAAGGCGTTTCGCACCAAGGGCGTGACGGGCGAAATCCTGCTGCAGCAACTGGAGCGGCGGCTGGACAACGTCGTCTATCGCCTTGGGTTCGCGATGTCTCGGCGCCAGGCGCGTCAGTTGGTGCGTCACGGTCACATCGCCGTCAACGGACACAAAGTGAACATCCCTTCCTTCGAAGTGGTGGCAGGGCAGGAAATCACGATTCGCGAAGGCAGCAAGAAGCTGCCCATGCTGGAATTTGCCAAGGATTTCGCCAGCCACCAAAATGCCCCGACCTGGCTTGAGATCGACCGCGACAATTACAAGGGTCGCGTTCTGTCTCTGCCGAAGCGCGAAGAGATTCAGCTGCCGGTCAATGAGCAGCTGATCGTCGAGTTGTACAGTAAGTAAGTAAGTTTCAGGTTTCGAGTTTCAAGTTTGCACGGAAGCGGCAGTCGCTTGTGGCTTGCTTGAAACTGGAAACAAGACACTCGAAACTGTTTCCTAGGTCTATTCGTGCCAGATCCGCCTTTGCGGGCACTTGACCTGAACCTGGACCTGTTCAGGGAGCCGGCAATGAGCCAAATGGCCGAAGGAGAAATACATGCTTTGGAAGGGTTTTCAAAAACCGAAACGTCTCGCCACTGACACCACCTCGCTCACCGACAAGTACGGAATGTTCTGGGCGCAGCCCTTTGAGCGCGGCTTCGGCACGACCATCGGCAATGCTCTGCGCCGTGTGCTGCTGAGCTCGATCGAGGGAGCCGCCGTCACCGCTGTCAAGATCGAAGGCGTGCTGCACGAGTTCCAGTCGATCCCGGGCGTAGTGGAAGACGCGACCGACATCATCCTGAACCTCAAGCAGATCCCGTTCAAACTCGCGGGCGATGCCCCGAAAGCCATTTACCTCCGCGCGGATGCGCCGGGCGTTGTTACCTCGGGCATGATCGAGGCCGATGGGGACGTCGAAGTACTGGACAAGGACGTCTACATTGCCACGGTCAGCGAAGGCGGCAAGCTCGATATGGAGATGCGCCTGAAGCGCGGGCGCGGCTATGTGGCTGCTGACAAGAACTTCGACGAGGATCTAGGGATCGGCTTTATTCCCATCGATTCCGTGCATTCCCCGGTTCGCAAGTGCAACTACACGGTGGAAGCGGCTCGTCTCGGACAGATCACCGACTATGACAAGTTGACTCTGGAAGTGTGGACCAACGGGTCCATTACTCCGGCGGATGCGCTTGGCCTGGCGGCGAAGCTGGTGAAGGATCACATGAACATCTTCATCAACTTCGAGGAAGAGATCGAGACGGCGGCCTCTTCCGACGACCGCAAGCCCGAGATCAAGAACGAGAACCTGAATCGTTCCGTCGAAGAACTCGAGCTGAGCGTGCGCAGTTACAACTGTCTGAAGAACGCGAATATCCAGACCATCGGAGAACTCGTGCAGAAGACCGAAGCCGAAATGCTGAAGACCAAGAATTTCGGCCGCAAGTCGCTGAACGAGATCAAGGAGATTCTCTCCTCGATGGGACTGAGCCTGGGCATGAAGATCGACGAGCACGGCAATGCCGTACCCGGACCGACTTCGAACCAGGTGCTGCCGGCGTCGGCATACGGCGCGGACGACGAACTGTAAGAACTGCGGTTTCAAGTTTCGGGTTTCGACACCGCTCGAAGATCGGGAGTGTGCGGGACCACCCGAAACTTGAAACCTGAAACTCGAAACTTTTAGAGGTTTTTTTCCATGCGTCATAAAGTAGCTGGATGGAAACTCGGACGGAACACCGCGCACCGGCGCTCCTTGCTGCGCAACCTGGTCACTTCGCTCATCGTTGAAGAGCGCATTGAGACGACCATTCCCAAGGCGAAGGCGATGCGTCCGCATGTCGAGAAAATGATCACGCTCGGCAAGCGCGGCGATCTGGCGGCACGCCGTCTGGCGGCGGCTTACCTGATGACCAACGAATCGGTCACCAAGCTTTTCGACACGATTGCACCGCGTTTCGGCGACCGCAACGGCGGCTATCTGCGCATCGTACGCACCACCTGGCAGAAGGGCGATGGTGCCGAGAAGGCCTTCGTCGAACTGCTGGGTAGTGAGAAGGTGCTCGACGAGAAGCGTGAAAAGCGCGCCGAAGCCCGCGCCAAGCGCGTCGCGGAAGCGAAAAAGGCCATGGAAGAGGCTGACGCTCAGGCGCAGGCACAAGCCGAAGCCCAAGGCCCCGCGAAAGACGAGAAAGCCAAAGAAGACGAGAAGTAGATCTTCGAGTCAGTACCGGATTCATTCAAAACGCACCCGATTTAGGGTGCGTTTCTTTTTGCGTACAACAGGATGCCCGGCAGTACATGTACTCCGGGTTCTAACGAGGGTAACTTGTTGCTTCCGCAATCCCTTCCTACACTCTAGGCACAGTCTATGGAGTTCACCAAGAACCAGATGTATATCGCGGTCGGTGCCGGCGTTTTGCTGGTGCTGATTTTCCTTGGCTACCTCGCCTGGTTGAATAACCAGCCGCCGGTTCTGGCCAAGTCCGAAGACCGCGATTCACTCACGGGCATTCCAAATTCCATTCGACTGAATCCGCTCCGCGACCACTCTTCTGAAAAAGCTGCCGCTGTGTTCATGCGCTCGCTGAAAGATGGGAAATGCCGCGAGGAACTCACGGACTGGGAACACGACTACCGGAGGAAGTATGCGAAGTTCATCTGCGATTCCGAAGACAAGCATCCTCTGATCGGATGGCAGTTGGTCGACTGGGAAGATCAGCCGCCCTTGCGCATCCTGCACTATCGCGGCAAGCGGCTGAACGCGCCCGGCGACAGCACCGCATACGACGGATTGCTTTCCGTCACGCTCGAGAGAAAATCGGGCCAGTGGGACGTGACCAAGTACGACGCGATGTACTAAGAGCAGCTGTCAGCTATCAGTCGTGAGTCTTCAGCTAGCCACCACCCGAGGCCACTAACGCTTCAGAACGGTCAACCCCTACTCCAGTGCCGCTGCGTTGTGCGTAAGCATTCTCGGTCGCGGCTTGCCAGCGGGCGGGGACGGATTCGGCTTCTGCCATCCTCGCAGCCACAGATAAATCAGAAGCTGTGCGACAAGGGCCGCTGTGCTATCGAGCAATACGTCGTGTATCGTCCCAGTGCGCGACGGCAGAAACGTCTGATGCCATTCGTCGAGACTGGCCACCAAGGCGGTCATTGTGAATGCGATGCTCGCCCACACGATCGACCAACGTGGATATCCGCTGACTGAAATCGTCACCTTCCACGCACGATAAAACAACAGGCTCATCACCGCATAGCCGATCACATGGCCCGTCTTGCGCAGAAAGAAGTGCCAGGTCAGAAAGCGGATCGGATCGAGCCCCAGAAGAAAATGCAGCAGCGGGTAGAGAATCCGGCTGGTTTTCGCGGCGGAAAGAGCATTCGTGGACTCGAACACGATCAGTCCGAGCCAAAGCAGGGCCGCCAGCCAAGGCTTCCAGATCGCCGCACGCGGTGAGACGTCAGCGCTCAAAGCGCAGCGACCGGAATGTCGCTCCCGGCGCCCTGCTTATTCGATCGCATAATTCGGCGCTTCCCGCGTGATGATGACATCGTGCACGTGGCTCTCGCGCAATCCCGCGCCGCTGATGCGCACGAAGCGCGTTTTCTGGTGCAGTTCTGGAATCGTCGCGCACCCGCAATAGCCCATTCCAGATTTCAATCCACCCACCATCTGGTGCACGATCATTGCGACCGATCCGCGATACGGTACTCGCCCTTCGATGCCTTCCGGAACCAGCTTGGCGAGACGGTTGCCGTCCCGGTCGTTTACGCCCGGGATGGCGGTGGAAGCTTCGTCGGCATTCTGAAAATAGCGTTCGCTCGAGCCTTGCGCCATCGCGCCCAGCGAGCCCATACCACGATACGACTTGAACGTGCGGCCTTGATACAGGATCAGTTCACCTGGACTTTCGTCGGTTCCGGCGAAGAGAGATCCGATCATGACTGCGCCCGCGCCCGCTGCCAAAGCTTTGGTGATGTCGCCGGAATACTTGATTCCGCCATCCGCAATAATCGGGACCTGCGAGTCTTTGGTGGCGCGCGCGGCTTCGGCGATGGCGGTGATCTGGGGAACACCTGCGCCGGTCACGACGCGTGTCGTACAGATCGACCCCGGACCAATCCCGACCTTGATGCCGTCAGCGCCGGCTTTCGCCAACTCGCATGCGCCGTCGAAGGTTGCCACGTTTCCGGCGAGCAGATCAATTTCGGGCAGCTTTGCTTTCACAGCCTTGATCGCTTCCAGAACACGCGATGAGTGGCCATGTGCGCTGTCGATGGCAACTACATCAACCTTGGCCTTCGCAAGCTCTTGCGCGCGCTCCAGAAAGTCTCCCGTGGCCCCAAGCGCAGCCCCTACGCGCAATCGTCCCTGTGAGTCTTTGGCAGCGTTCGGATACTTCAGCTTCTTCTGAATGTCTTTTACGGTGATCAAGCCCTTCAGGTTGTACTTGTCATCGACGACCAGAAGCTTTTCGACACGATGCTCGTGCAGGATTTTTTCCGCATCTTCCAGCGTGGTGCCGACCGGGACTGTAATGAGATGGTCCTTCGTCATCACGTTGCGGATGGGTATGTCGAAGCGCGTTTCGAAGCGCAGGTCGCGATTGGTAAGAATGCCGACGAGCCGGCCATCTTTCTGGGTGATCGGCACGCCTGAGATTTTGTACTTGCGCATGACTTCGAGCGCGTCGGACACCTTCGCGTCGGGCGACATGGTGACCGGGTCGACGATCATGCCGCTTTCCGAACGCTTTACTTTGTCGACTTCGTTAGCCTGCTGCTCGATCGTGAGATTGCGGTGAATGATCCCGAGGCCGCCCTGCTGCGCGATCGCGATGGCCATATGCGATTCGGTCACCGTGTCCATGGCCGCGCTGACAATCGGAATGTTGAGCTGGATGTTGCGGGTCAATTGGGTCTGCGTGTTGGCCAGCGCGGGAACAACATCGGAACGCGAAGGCAGCAGCAGGACATCGTCGAAGGTGAGCGCCTCAGGAACGGGAAAATGAATCATATTTGAGTTCCGCGACCAGGATATCTCTCTATTTTAGGGAGAATGAGCGCGCACTGGCAAATATCAGAGAATGACGCGAAGAAGTGCAGTCCAACATGCAGGATTTCTGGCTATTTGCGCAGCTCCACGAGTTGGAGAGGATTCACCGCTGCGTCAACTATCACAGCCGTTGTGCTGCGCATTTTGAAGCGGTCGGATCCACAGCGCTTGAGAAGCGTCCTCAGGCGTTCCTGGGAGTATCTTACGGGTTAATGCATGAAGTGAAACGGTTCTCGGGATTTGCGCCGCTACTCCCTAGAATGAACAGTCGAGGGGAAGCCGCGTTCAGATGGGTGAAGCCGTCAGGGTTCGTGCAGCAGATGAAAACTCGAAAGCCGAACCTCGGCGAAAGCCTTATCACAAGCCGGAATTCCGGTTTGAGCGAGCCTTCGAGACCATGGCGCTGGCCTGCGGAAAAATCAGCCCATCGCAACCCCAGTGCCGGTTCAATCGAAAATCGTCGTGAGAAGTAACCGTTCTGCGATTGGATCGCAGATTCCTGCTGGATTTACGCGGCTGGTAACTCCAGTAACTTTCTAGTACCGAGCAGTGAACGGTATGATGACAGCGATAATTTTCCCCCGCCGAGAGCGCCGTGTCGGCCGCCACGCATCGGACGTCGTAACTCCCCCTAGTTCTGCAGGCAGCCGAAAGACTGGATTCCATCAAGCAGGAGATTGGCTAGCGTGAAACAGCAAATCCTGGTGGCATGCGCGGTGGTTTGGAGCGGACTGACTCTGGCAGCCGCCCAGGAGAACGGGCACATTCCCGTCAGCATGGTCGAAGACTGGAGCAGCCGCCACGTGATTTTCTCGGAGGACGTCGCGCGCGAAAATCGCGGCGCGGTGCTGGCTGATCCTCGTTTCTGGCACCAATATTTGCGGCGCCATGCCACGCGGCCGCTGCCCGCATTCGACGAGGATCGCGAGCGCGAGCACGAACGTGACGACGATCGCGACAGTGACCGGGAGCATGACCGGGGCGATCACCACCGAAGACAAAAGAAGGCACTGAGCCATCGCGATTGGACCGTTTCACTCGGGGGCGGTAGCGGAGGAAGAATCTCGGGTCCGGCGAAGTTTGTGTTTGATGTGACAGCGGCTCCCAGTTGCACGACAGACTTCGTGGTTACCGGCATTGCGGCAAACGGCGCCGCCAATCAGGCCAACATCATCGGGCTGAATCGCCTTTATACGAATCCCGGCGGATCGGGCTTTTGTGCCGCCGCAACGGGGCCAGCTGTGATGTTTGCCTACAACGTGGGTGGCGGCCAGGTGCCCAGTCTGGTCGCGCTGTCACTGAATGGGCAAAAGGTTGCTTTCAGCGAAAACAATGTCGCCGCCGGTACCTCCAACTTTCACGTGCTGAAATTTGCCACGGGGGCAGGGAACGGTACCTCGGCAACTGCTCCGGCTGTTCCCGGAACCGGCAACACAGCAGTCGACACGAAAATAGCCCTGGCCGGCGGATCGACCACCGGTCCATTCGTCGACTACGCGCACGATGTGGCTTATGTGACGACCAACGGTACATCCAGCGTCATGCACAAGTTTTCCGGTGTATTTAACGGTACGCTGGCGGAAGTCACGACCGGAGGCTGGCCCGCAACCATTCCCGGGAATCCTGGCGTCTCGACCCCGGTCTATGACAACGTTTCGCGGCACGTCTTCGCCACCGACGGTCAAGGGCATATCGACTACGTCGACGACTCCGTATCGCCAGCGGTCGTGCATTCCGGTGCGTTTGTATTCTCAGGAACCGGAATCACCGCGGCACCGCTGGTAGTGGATTCCAGCCGGCAGAAGGTGTATGCCTTCGCCGGGAACCCGAATGGCACAAATGCTGTTGCTGCGCAGGCCGATACCAGCCTGACGGCTGCCAGTAAGGTGGTCGTGAACATTGGCACCGGCAGCAATAGCGCGGTTTTGGAAGGTGACTTCAACAACGCCTACTATTCCGGTGCGGCATTCGGAACGGCATTTTTGTATGTCGTAGGTAACGATAGCTCGGGCAATCAGCGGGCAGCGCTTTACAACGTGGGTTTTGCTGACGCCACCTTCAAAATGAATGCCGCGACGGCCAACGGACCACTCTTGTTGTCAGTAGGAAATACGACCGGTGTGTTGGCGTCTCCTTTGACCGAGTTTTTCAACTCGCGCCTCGCTAAGGATTTTATGTTCGTGGGCATCAGCGCGGCATGTCAGGCTCAGGGTGGCAGTGGATGTATCCGTTCCGTGGACATCACCAGTGGATTCCCTACGGCAGCCAACGTGAACAATGTGATCCTGAACGCATCCGGCGGCACAGGCACGATCACCGTTGACAACAATAATGTCGCATCTGAGGCATCGAGCGTGTATTACACGTCGCAGAGCGGAAACGACATCGTCAAGGCCACGCAAGCCGCCTTGCAATAAGCTCCGGGCGCATGGTGGTGTGTTGGAACACTGATTCAGAACTTCTTTGACGCCTCGCCCGCTTCCGACTACCATGCCATTGCCTTTGGACGCTGGTCCTGAGGCAAACCCATGATCGGCAGAACCATCTCGCATTATCAAATCGTCGAGAAGTTGGGTGGCGGTGGTATGGGGGTGGTCTACAAGGCCGAGGACACCCGTCTCCATCGTTTTGTCGCCCTCAAATTCCTGCCGGAGGAAGTTTCCAGGGATCCACAAGCGCTGGCGCGCTTTCAGCGCGAGGCGCAAGCAGCTTCCGCGCTGAACCATCCCAACATCTGCACCATCTACGACATCGGGAACGAAGACGGCCAAGCCTTCATCGCCATGGAGTTCCTCGATGGCGTGACGCTGAAGCATCGCATCGGTGGTCGTCCGCTCGATCTAGAAACGTTGCTCTCCCTCGCCATCGATATTGCGGACGCCCTGGACGCGGCGCACTCGGCGGGCATCGTCCATCGCGACATCAAGCCTGCCAACATTTTTGTCACGAAGCGCGGGCACGCAAAAGTACTCGACTTCGGATTGGCGAAGCTCGAGTCGGGGGCACGTGCGCAGCAGGACGACACCATGACGGGAGGCGTAGAGCCGCATCTCACCAGTCCGGGCACGGCAGTCGGCACCGTAGCCTACATGTCGCCCGAGCAGGCCAAGGGCAAGGAACTCGATGCGCGCAGCGACCTGTTTTCATTCGGCGCGGTGTTGTACGAGATGGCGACGGGCCGCTTGCCCTTTGCGGGTGAGACGTCGGCGCTGATCTTCGACGGGATTCTGAATCACGAACCGCCGTCGGCGACTGACATCAATCCGGCGATGCCACTGAAGTTGGGAGAAATCATCCGCACCGCGCTCGAGAAAGATAGAGACCTGCGCTACCAGGGCGCGAACGAAATGCGAGCCGAACTGAAGCGCCTCAAGCGCGACACCAGTTCCGGTAGGGTGCGCCAGGCGGCCAGCAGCTCTGCGGCCGCTGCGTCCGTTTCTTCCGCCGGAAGTTCAAGTGGCGCGACACCCGCGACCGAAGCGGCAGGTGGCAACAGAAGCGGCAAGCTGGTCTGGGCCGGACTGGCGGTCGTCGTCGTGGCTCTTGCAGCGTTTGGCATCTATAAATTCGCAGGTCAAAGAAGTGGTGGCAATTTCAACCTGCAAAACATGCAGATTGCGCCGCTCACGCAGAACGGGAGAGCCTCCGATCTCACGATTTCTCCTGATGGTCGATACGTCGGGTGGATCGTTCGTGAAGGAGAAAAAGAAAGCCTCTGGGTGCGGCAGGTGGCGACAGGAAGCGATGTGCAGGTTATCCCGCCCGAGGAAATTGCCTTCAACGGACTGAGCTTCTCTCCCGATGGCAACTACCTTTACTTCGTCCGCTCCGACAAGCAGACGCTGAATTACGCCTACTTGTACAAAATGGCTTCCCTGGGAGGAGCGAGTACGCAACTGGTGAAGGACGTCGATACCGGTGTCACCTTCTCGCCGGATGGAAAGCAGATCGCTTATCTGCGGGGGACGCCCGACAAGAATTTGTGGAATTTGTTAGTTGCTTCGTCGGAGGGCGGCGGGGAACGCACCCTGGCGAGTTTCAATTCAGTCGTCAGCGCTGGATACATAGCGACTCCGGCATGGTCGCCCGATGGAAAGTCGATCGCCCTGACCTTGTGGGAGGTGGCTGAGGGGCAACATCCGGTTCTCAAGCTTGTTTCGGTGGCCGACGGCACTGCGCGCAATTTGTATACGCCGGAACCTGGCTCAGCTTTGGGCCCGCCGGTTTGGTTGCCGGACGGCAGTGGCCTCCTGCTGGCAATCCGAGCGGGATCTCCCGGCGCACGCGGGCAGATCTGGTTTGTGCGCAACCCGGGCGGTGAGGTCCGCCGCTTTACCAATGATCCGACCGATTATTCAACTTGTTGTCTCAGCCTGACGCAGGACGGGAAGACGCTTGCCGTAATGCAAGATAGCCCCACTGCTGATCTGTGGGTGAGTCGCACGGGAACCCTCGACGATGCTCAGCAAGTCAGTTCCGGTGAGCCTCATGCGTCAGTGGGGTGGACCGGGGATGGAAAGCTGATCACTGCCGGTTCGGATGGCCACATCGAGACGATGCCGGCAGAGCGCGGAACGCCAAATCATCTTGGATTGCGCGAGGCGGCACAGACGCTGCCTTCTGCATGCGGCGGTGGAAGATATCTGGTCTATGTAGCCCGTACAGGGGCCACCTCGGATCTGTGGCGTGTCGATGCTGATGGCGGCAATCCTATGCAACTGACCAAGGTTGGCTCGGTTGTCGCGCGGCAAAACACCAAAGTCGACTGCTCACACGATGGCAAGTGGGTTGCCTTTACTGCTACCAATCCCAGCACGGGCGCCAGCGCCTGGAGAATTCCGGTCGAGGGCGGTGCACCGACGAAACTCACCGAGAATGTCGATCGCCCCCGCATCGCGATTTCGCCCGACGGCCAGTTGGTTGCCGTGCACCTGTGGGGAAAAACGCCTACCAGTCCATCCGTGCTGGCCGCTGTCCCGGCGCAGGGCGGGGATGTCGTCTATCACTTCGATGCTCCTACGGGGATGTTCGGATTGTCTTGGTCGCCAGACAGCAAGTCACTGCAATATGTCTTGACCCGGGATGGAGTCGGCAATCTCTGGGAGCAACCCCTGAGCGGCGGACCCGCGAAGCAACTGACGCACTTCAAAACCGACCTGATCTTTGACTTCGCATGGTCGCTCGACGGCAAACGGCTGGCCTTGGCGCGCGGCAACCGCAACAGCAACGTGGTCCTGATTTCAAACTTCCAATAGTCCCAGCCGCAACCCATTTCGTCAGAGGAGCATCTCTTGATGAGAGATTTTGGAGCCCCGAAAATCGCGGAATTTGTCTGCCCGACAAGGGTTCCGTCGTTTGTCTTTTGCGCTTAACGAGCGTATATTCAGATATTGAGAACTGTTGTGTAGTACCAGCATTTGGCGAGACACACCAGTGGGCGCAAGCCCACTTTTTAGTTTGTGCCGGGCCTTTTCGGACGCGATGCTGGTAACTCATTGAATTCATGGCATTTGAAGAAGACCGCGTGCGGGCGATTGCCGAGCGCGTGGCGGCCACCAGTGGGTTGGAAGTGGTCGAGATCGAACTGCGTGGTGGGGGCAAGAGCCGGATGCTCCGGATCTTCCTCGATAAGCCCGCCGGTGTAACGCACGAAGACTGCGCGCTGTTCAGCCGGGAGTTCGGAACGATCCTCGATGTCGAGGATGTGGTACCGGGCGGAAGCTATGTGCTCGAGGTTTCTTCGCCGGGGCTGGATCGCAAGTTGAATCGCGCGGCGGATTACGAGCGATTCGCGGGCAGCAAAGTGAAGTTGATGACGCGGCAGCCGGTGAACGGCAACCGGCATTTTGAAGGACGTCTCGAAAGTTTTCGCGACGGCAGGCTGACACTGGATCTGAGCGAGGCGCGGAAGAAAAAGCGCCCTGCCCTCGACGCTTCGCAGAAAGTTGAAATCGAGCTGGCGAACGTTGAGAAAGCGAATCTGGTGCCCGAGATTTAGGGAAAAAAGTTTCAAGGTTTCAAACCTGCAGCAAGACGGTTACGGTTGAATCGGAATTATTTCTATGGCAAGTGAGCTCTATAACACGATCGACGCGCTGAGTCGGGAAAAAGGGATTGATCCGCAAATTGTGGTCAGTGCGGTGGAAGACGCGATTGTGGTCGCGACCCGCAAGTACTACAAGACGCAGGAAAACCTGCGCGCGGAACTGGACAAGGATACGGGCAAGATTCGCGCGTTCGCAGTCAAGACCGTGGTCGAGACTCCGGAGCAGATCGAAGATCCAACTCTGCAAGTGACGTTAGAAGACGCGCGCAAGGTCGACCCGAAGGTCGAGGTTGGCGGCGAGTTGCAGATTCCGAAAGTGACAGAAGGAATTCTGGGACGCATCGCGGCGCAGCTGGCTAAGCAGGTGATTTTCCAGAAAGTCCGCGAAGCCGAGCGCGACACTGTTTACAACGAATACATTTCGCGCGTAGGCGAGATCGTGAACGCGACCGTGAAGCGGGTCGAAGGTCCGGATGTGATCTTCGACATCGGGAAAGCGGAATCGCGAATGCCCCGCAAAGAGCAGTCGCGGCTGGAGTCGTTTGCGATCGGCGAGCGCGTTCGCGTGGTGATCGTGCGCGTCGAGAAAGCGTCGAAAGGGCCGCAGGTTGTGGTCTCGCGTGCGGCGCCGGAACTTGTGCAGAACCTGTTCCAGACGGAAGTTCCTGAAATTTACGACGGCACGGTTGTGATCCGCGCGATCGCGCGCGAAGCCGGCGAGCGCACCAAGATCGCGGTCATGTCGAAAGACAAGGACGTGGATGCGGTCGGCGCGTGCGTGGGCATGAAGGGCATGCGCGTGCAATCGATTATCCGCGAACTGCGCGGCGAGAAGATCGACATCATCGAATACCACGAGGATCCGGTCACGTTTGCGGAGAAGGCTCTGCAGCCTGCCAAGGTCAGTCGGGTCACAGTGGTGGACGCGATGGAGAAGCACCTGGAGGTCGTGGTCGACGACACGCAGTTGTCGCTGGCCATCGGCAAGAAGGGGCAGAACGTCCGCCTGGCTGCGAAGCTGCTGGGATGGAAGATCGACATCAAGAGTGAGGAAGAGAAGCGCCAGGAAGTCGAGCAGCAGATGTCGGCGCTGACGTCGCAGACCGCCACGCCGCTGGACGTCGTCCCCGGCCTGGGTGAAGGCTTGATTGAGAAGCTGGGCGCAGCCGGCATCGCAACCGTCGAGGCCCTGGCCGACATGACGCCGGAGCAGTTGGAAGCCATCGAGGGCATTGGCCCTAAAACGGTGGAAAAAATCAGCTTGGCGGTGAATAATTATTTCGCCACCTTGGAAGGTGGAGAAGGCGCCGTCGCGCTGGCCGAAGGCGAGACTGAGGAAGTTCCTTCGGAAGAAGCGGTGAGCGAAGCCGCAGCGGAAGAAACGCCCGTCGAAGGCGAGATTCAGGAAGTTGCCGCGGCGGCCGACGAGAACGAAGCGAGCGCTGAAGAAGCGGCTGCGCAGACCGAGGGCGGAGAGAAAGACGTCTCTGCCGAACCAAAAGAATGATCAGGATTTTCCGCGCCCGTCGCATCGGCGGCGGAGCGGTGTGCAACGCTGACTCCGTGAGGATGCTATGAAGACTTAGGGAGCGGTGGCGGGGCCAAGAAAGGGCGGATGAGTAAGATTCGAATCAACGATCTGGCCAGGGAGCTGGAAGTCAAGAGCAAGGCGATTCTTGATGTCCTGGTCGCAGTCGGAGTCACAGAGAAGAAGACGCACTCGAGTTCTGTCGAGGAGCACGAAGCGGAAAAGGTTCGCGCTCATTTCCGCGCCGCCGCCGAAGCTCAAGCCGCGCCCTCAAGGTCGCGTACCGGTCGCGAAGCTGACGAAATCAAGACCAAGATTGATCTCTCGCACATTTCCAAGCCTGGAGATGTGCTCAAGCTGATCACCAAGCAGCAGCAGGCTGCGACTCCGTCGCCGGCACCGCCCGCAGCTCCGGTGGCACGTCCACCCGCGCCCCCAGCCGAAGTCAAGGCAGCCACGCCGCCCGCGCCCCCGGCCACACCTCCGGCAGCCGCGAAGTCTGCCGCACCACCGCCGCCCGCGCCGCGTTTCATTACGCCGCAGAGCGTAGCCCGCCCGGTGGCGAAGGTTCCGGTGGCGCCGGCAACGCCTCCCGCTCCGCCCGCGGCAAGACCGCCTGCACCGGTAGCAGCGAGTCCTTCCGTCAGCGCTCCACCTCGGCCAGCGGTGCCACCTCCGGCCGCGCCGCCCAGTGCCCCAACCGAGATCATGGCGCAAGCCGCTCCACCCCCGGCAGCGTCAGTTGCGCCGCCTAGCGCGCCCGTAGCCAGCAAGCCGGCTGCGCCCACAACTCCGCCGCCGCGCATGATTGTTCCGCAGACTGGACCGCGGCCGGTTTACAAGGCGCCACCGCCGAAGCCCGTTCAGCCCGGCGTGCCCATCGCTTCGCGTCCGATCCCCGGCCGTCCCGTTCCCGGTCAACCTATTTTTCAGCGTCCGCGGCCGCAAGTTCCAGGCGGCCCGCGTCCGCCGCTGCGCCCGGGCGAGCGTCGCCCGATGCATCCAACGCGGTCATCACCCACGGGCGCGCGTCCGCTGGGTGTGGGCCCGGGAGCGCCTTTGGGTGCCCCTCCAGGGCCGTCCCGTCCAGGCAGCCGTCCGGGTGGTCCGTCGCGTCGTCCGGGACAGCGCTATGTTCCGCGCGGGGTGAAGGAAGGCCCGATGAAGGGCTATGTTCCGCCGCCGCGGTTATCGCTCTCGAACGAGCCGCAACCCATCACGCGGAACATCACCATCACCGAAGGCATCAGTGTGAAGGATCTCGCGGAGAAGCTCGACATCCGCGCCAAGGATTTGATCGCTCGCCTGCTTTCGCGCGGCGTCTTTGCCACCATTAACCAGACACTGGATGCCGAACTCGCCAGCGAGATGGCACGCTTCTTCGGTGCTGACACCAACGTGATCACATTCGAAGAGCAGGCGCAAAAGGAAATCGCCGACGCCGCCGCGACCGGTGAAGAAGGCGGCGCTGAAGCTGTGCCGCGTCCGCCCGTGGTCACCATTATGGGCCACGTCGACCATGGCAAGACGACCTTGCTCGACTCGATCCGCTCTACTTCTGTGGCGGAAGGGGAGGCCGGCGGAATTACGCAACACATCGGCGCTTACAAGGTCCGCGTGATGGATAAGGAATCTCCCGCCTACGGGCGCGAGATCGTGTTCCTCGATACGCCGGGCCACGAAGCGTTCACGCGCATGCGCGCGCGCGGTGCCAAGTCCACCGACATCGTCGTGCTGGTCGTTGCAGCTGACGACGGCGTGATGCCGCAGACTCTCGAAGCGATCGATCACGCGCACGCCGCCGAAGTCCCGATCATCGTCGCCGTCAACAAAATCGACAAACCGGAAGCCATGCCCGATCGCGTGAAGAAGCAACTCGCGGATCGCGGCCTGATGCCGGAAGATTGGGGCGGTACCACGGTGTTCGTCGATGTATCGGCGAAAAAGAAGACCAACCTCAATCTGCTGATGGAAATGATCTGCCTGGTAGCGGACCTGCAAGAACTCCGTGCCAATCCTGCACGATCGGCCAGCGGCGTCGTGCTCGAAGCCAAACTCGATCGCGGCCGCGGTCCCGTGGCCACCGTCCTCGTACAGGACGGTACCCTGCACACCAGCGACAATTTCGTCGTCGGCAACGTGTACGGGAAAATCCGCGCCATGTTCGACGATCGCGGTGCCCAGTTGGAAGAAGCTCCGCCTTCAACGCCAGTCGAGATTCTCGGCATGGAGGCCTTGCCGCAAGCCGGTGACCAATTCGTCGTGGTTGCCGACCGCGACAAGGCACGCGGGATTTCCGAGTACCGCGAGCAGAAAGCTCGTGAAGCTCAACTGGCCAAGAGTTCACGCGTCTCGCTGGAAGGGCTGGCCGAACAGCTCAAGACCGCGGGCACGAAAGAACTCAACATTATCCTCAAAGGCGACGTGGGCGGATCGATTGAAGTGCTGTCCGACTTGCTGGCGAAGCTCTCGAACGACAAGGTTCGCCTCAAGGTTCTGCGCGCCGGGGTGGGAGCCATCACCGAGTCCGATGTCCTGTTGGCTTCGGCGTCGAACGCTATCATCATCGGCTTCAACGTGCGGCCGGAACGTAAGGCGCAGGAACTCGCTGATCAGGACAAGGTCGACATCCGCCTGCACTCGATCATTTACGAACTGCAGGACGAGATCAAGCGCGCCATGACCGGCTTGCTCGAGCCCACGATCAAGGAAACCTACCAGGGCCGGGCGGACGTCAAAGACACGTTCCGGATTCCGAAGGTCGGCACGATCGCGGGATGCCAGGTCAGCGATGGCCTCATCAAACGCGACTCCGAAGTCCGCTTGCTGCGCGACAACGTGGTGATCTTCAAAGGCAAGATCGGCTCGCTGAAGCGCTTCAAAGATGACGCCAGCGAAGTGCGCAATGGCATGGAATGCGGCATCTCGATCGCCAACTACTCCGATATCAAGGTCGGCGACGTGATTGAAGCGTTTGTTACCGAACGCATTGCCGCGGAAGTGATAGCGTAGCTGTTGGCGAGTGGTCGTTAGTCGTGGGCGAATCATTCTTTTGCCAACGACCAACAGCTACCAGCCAACGACCATGATCGCTTTTTTAACGCTCGAGCTCAGCATCGAAGCCGCGCAGTCGCTGAAAGACAAGCGGCAGGTTCTGCGCAGCCTGAAAGACCGCTTGCGTTCCCAGTTCAACGTGGCGGTTGCGGAACTCGACGCCAGTGGACTTTGGAACCGGGCGACTCTGGGGGTGGTCAGCGTCTCCGATTCGCGCGACTATCTCGATGGGCTGATGAAAAACGTGGAGCGCTCTGCGACGCGTATCGCAAACAACGGCGGCGCGGACCTGACCGATTCGTTTGTGGAATTTTTGTAAATGCTTGCATTCTGCTGCTCCAGTCATCCCTCCCCGGAGCAGCGCAACTTCTGATATTCTCATCCGTTTTACTTGGGAGTGATTCGTTGGAACGGCGCGGCCAGAAGTACCATCGGGAGCGGCTTAGCGAGGCCCTTCGCGAGGAAATCGAAACGATTCTCGAAGGAGAACTGGGCGATCCTCGCATTGGTCTGGCCAACGTGAGCGAGGTCCTTCTGGCTCCCGACTCTCGTTCCGCGCGGGTGATGGTGGTGGTGCAAGGAGAAGAGACTGCGGCAGCGGCCACGATGGAAGGCCT
>DASRDJ010000218.1:0-25340 GCA_035652655.1 Terriglobales bacterium | reverse complement strand
GAAATGCGTTGCCTTCAGAGCGATGTTATCGCGGCCACCAAGATGTCGGCAAACACCAAAACAGAACCAGACGTATCGTTCGCGGCTTGCATTGATGATCGAATTGCATACGTGACACGGATACGGGCGAACTGAGCGAAGCACGCCTGGGACACAAGGACAAAGGCGAGCAGTTCTACCACGAGCTCAAAAGCCGCGTCATGAAGGTACGTGTGGGCATTGAGGCCAGTGGCCATTGCGTCGCTGGTTCGAGCGGTTGCTCATCGAGTTGCGGTTTGAGCTGTGGATCGGCGATGCCGCGGCTGTGCGCGAGAAGCAGGTGCGCAAGCAGAAGACCGATCGCCAGGACGCGCAGTTGTTGCTGCGGCTCTTGCTGGAAGATCGCTTCCCGCGGATCTGGGTACCGGATGCGGAGAATTGCGATCTGCGGCAACTGCTGTGGCATCGCCACCGGCTGGTGCAGATGCGCACGCGTGTGATGAACCAAGCCTTAGGCGAGTGAAACCCTCACTGCAAAGAGCGCCTGAAAGGGCTGACCGGGGAGTGCAAGAAAGGATTGTTAACCAGCAGGCCCTGATCTAGCCTTTCGTGCGAAACCTGATGTGCAAGTCAATGAAAACACAATGTGCGTTCGGGGCGGTGCACTCCCCCGCACCCAACTCCTCTGCTGAATCAAAAGACCTTCCACGTTCTCATCCAAGCGCTCCAATTGGGCACATTAGGGCACAGAATTTCGCCCAGTTTCTCGGGACAGCAGCCGGTCATACTGCCTCGCAAATGGTAAACGACGCTGCCCGCGAGCTTGCTGCGGGCAGCGTTCCTGATTACTAGTTTGCGTGACCGATCAACTGACCGACTTGCGGACTACCGGTGGCGTTATCGGTGAAAGTGATGTTTCCAAGGCGATTGACTCCTCTCGCTGCCAGCAGGCTGGTGAAGCGCACCCGGACCGTGCAGGTTTGCCCCGGTGTTAGCGTTGTACCGGTGCAGGTGTTTGCGTTGGTGCCGCTTGGATCAATCACGAGGGACCACGTGAACAGCCCTGATCCCGCCGAGGCGGCAGCGACCGCGACGTTCGTCACAGTTACGGACGCGCCGCCGGTTGGCTGGGTATTGGTCAGAGTCACCACTCCGGTACCAGTAACCGAGAAGGCCGGAAGCGTGATCGTCAGCGGGTTCGGCGTGATTGAAACCGTCCCCGTGCCTCCTCCACCTCCACCTGTGCCGCCAGCGAACTCAACGGCTCCGGCGTCCACTGCGTTGTTCGCCTTGCGGGAGACGATGCCGAAGAAGTCGCTCGGCGGCGCCGCTGCGTACGTCGAGGCAGAGGACGGAATGTAGTTGATCACGGGCGAACCAGCGGCCGGACCGTAGTTCCCCAACGTCGTGCCGGTTACAGGGCCGTTTAAGGCCAGTGGCCCCCAACTCATGTTGATCCAGTTGTTGCCCTCGTCCACCGTTGCCGCGGGCGTAAGGTTAAAGATCGGGTTGGGCACAGTCGCGTCGGAGATTCCCGGCGGCACCTGGTAGCCCAAGGACTTAAACTCTGGCGGAGTGCGCGAGCCATTGCAATACTGGCTGATCACTCCCGGGTTCGCCGTTGAGTTGTGGAGTGCCGGCGTATTGTAGCCCCCTGCCAGGTCAGACAGGACCGAATATGTCGGAGCCAAGGTGACCGTCGATGCATGGTTCGTGGGGCCCGTGTCGCCGCGGACACCAATGTCCCAGAAGTGCGTGCCACTGACGCAAGCGCCCGTGCCTCCCGTGATGATCGAACCCACCCCGTTGGCGCCAGTCGAATCGGTCGAGGACTCGCTGAGCACTCGACTTGTGGTGAAGGAGTTATAGAGGGCCACCACGTTTTGCTGGTTTACCGTTCCCGCACCCAGCGCTCCGACGCCGATGTAAAAGCTGCGGTTCTGCCAGATCACGTTGTTGTAGAGCTCGGGGTACGAGGCCTTCACGCAAGTCCCGTTGACCGGGTTGAACCCAGCGAAGTGACCGGCCGGACAGATCACGTTCAACGACTTGATGTTGGCGGTCAGGACGGTGCTGTTCGGGATGCTGACCAGCCCGGCAACCTGTGGACACGACGTGGTCGTCGAAGTCGTGCAGTTCTTGCCTCCGGAACTTGCCAGCGGAGCGCCGATCGTATCGAAGAGCACGCCGGACGATGCCGTGCTGTCGTTGGAAGCGATCGTGTTGTTGATGATGTTCACGTTGAGGGCATCCAGCAGCGCGACGCCCGCGCCGTCCCAGCCGGCAACGTTGTTCGCGATGATGTTGTTGGTCAGCGTGACCGAGTTCCAGCGATTCGAAGAGGTCGGGAAGCTCACGACATCCGAACCATTGATGGCCTGCAGTTGAATACCGCCACCGCTGCCGCTCTCCGCCGCATTCCCCATAATGAGGTTCGCGTTGATCACGAGACCGGGGCCGGTGCCGTCACTGGGTCCAATCGTCGTTGGATCCGGTGTGCAATCCTGGTCCGTGGTGGCTCCGCAAGTCGGATCCACGTCAGGCGCACCCATGATGATCATTCCACCGCCGTTGGCTGGAATCGTCGGGTTCGTGCTCTGGTTGAACAGGAACGCGTTGTGCTCGATGTCACCGTTGTAGATGAAGCCGAGGTGACCGAGACCGCCGCCGTCGCCGGTGCTCAGGTTTCCGCAAACCCAGTTGTTCTGGAATTTGTAGAAGTCTGAGCCGGTGCAGAAGCTGATGCCGCCCGCACCCGCCGGTGTCGCCGAGAACAATTCATCGCCGGTGGAGGAGTTCGACGTGATCGCGTTGTGGTGAACATTCACGTTCATGTCGAAGCAATAGGGCAGTTCCAGGTTCGTGACATTGCTCGACTGGCATGATCCCGGGTCGGCATTGGTGACCCCAGCACCGCCCAGGTTGGCAGGTGGAAATTCTCCCTGGCCGACGTTGATGCCGCCGGAAAGAGTTCCCGAGTTGTTGTTGACGCGGTTGTTCGCGATTTGCAGGGAGTGGCCCCATCCGTGTACAAAAATGCCGCCACCGCCCTGGGAGCTATCGGTGATGCCCAAACCGTCGATGCTCGACGGGTTGCACAGGAAGTTGCTTGGGAACGGGTTGTGCGAATTCGCGGTGTTCGGACCGCATCCCGTCCTGCTGCTGTTACCGCCCGTGAGCAAACGGGTGCCGGTCGGGAACGTGTCGGCCGCGAACGGATTCGACGGGAAGGTAACGCCCTTCGCCAACACGGTGATGCCTGCGCCCTCCAACGCTCCCATGAGGGTCGGTTCCTGCAGGAGTTCAGCCATGTTGCCGTTCAGCGTGGCATCCCAACCGACGGTCGCTTCCAATGGTAAGCGGTCGATTTGCGGATTGTTGGACGTGGGTTTGAAGTCTGTCCAACCCGCACCGCAGCTCGAGCTGTAACCGTTCGGCGTGCCATTGGGGGCCAGACCGAACAGGCAGACTACGCGGCTGCGCCAATCGTCCAGCTTTCCAGCAGGATGCGTATTGGCGTTGATGATGCTGGTTGCGGCGCCGACTCCCTGCAAGCGAACCGGCTTCCACATGAGCAACAATTCACTATGCGCGGATTGCACGCGCGTTGCGCCAGCCGTTGTGCAGGGCACCGCGCCAGCTGCCGTGGTGCAAGTCGGATCGATGATGATCAGGTCGCCAGGATGCGCCTTGTCGATCGCATTCTGGATTGAAGCCGAAGCCGCCACGTGGGTCGGCGTTTTTCCGCCGATCGTCACGGTCACGGCATCGACCGTCCGCTTGCCGTTGTCACCTCTCACGATCTCAAGCTGACCGCACTGGGCGGCGCTGCCGCCGTACTGCAACTGCTGCGGAATCGGGCAGGCCGAGTTCGTGACGGTAAAGGTGGATGGGATCGTGACGTCGATTTCCGAGGCAGACCAAGTGTAGCTGCTCGCCGGCAGGGTCGTGCCGCCGATGATGACGGTACCCTTTGTTGCACCGAAATCATAGGTACGGGTGACCGTCTTCTGGTTGAAAGGAGCCGTGGTGGCTGACGGCCCGGAGTATGCGTTGCTGAAGACCGTCTGGGCACCGAGCGCATGGATCGTCAGCTTGCGCGCGCCACCTGTGCTGATCCAGGGACCCACGCCGTCGCCGTCAACTTCGCTGATCGCCGGAGTTGCATCCGGATACGAGCAATCGGGATTGTTGTATCCCGCACCCGCGAATGCGGAAGTGGGTACAACCGGAGTGTCCATGTACTGCGTTTGACCTGGCATGAACGGGATCTCGTAGCAGAACTGGCTGTACTGCGGGTTGTACAGAGGATCGGTGATCATCTGGCCATTCGTCGCCGAACCGGTGCGCGTGTCGAGGATCGGACCGGGATCGTTCATGCAGGTGACCATCATGGTGGGCGAGTATCCGGTTGGGTTCGGCGGATTGACTTCCCAAGTCGAGTAGTTGAGTCCGTTGTAGGTGCCCCACTGGTCGGTGTACACGCGCGAGATTTCCGTGCCGGACCAGTCCTTGATCGAGATGGGAAGATTCGGAGGTGAGAACTTCTCGCCGAACTGTGGGGAGAACGGATCGAATTCGGACGTGAAGTCATCGGTAATCACGCCGGTGAAGTGAGCGGCGACGTGGGCCGAGGTGAAGATCCAAAATTTCGCCAGAGCCGAGGCCTGGTCAGTCAGTTGGATTTCCTTGCGGTCGCAGAGATGCCGCTGGGCACCAGCGAAAGGCGCCACTTCTCCCGACTGCGGGAACAGGCTGATGAAGTCAGGAACCGTGCGCAGCGCGCCGACGCAGGGCCAGAAAGTTTCGATACTGCCGGTATCCCCTTCTGAATTGGGCAGCGTGGTGCGGCCCAGGGTATTGGTCGGATTCTGCGCGTTGTTGGCGTTGTAGCCGGCAGCAATTTCAGCCTGGTCAGGCAGGATGAACACGTTGCCCAAGCCGCCGAATTGTTGTACCGATGGCGCGATGAAGTTGTCGCCAATCAGAATGTTCTTGTCTTCTTCCTTCACCAACTCGTAGCCCGGCGGAACGATCATTTCTACGACGTACTTACCGGCCGGCAACATGGGTGTACCGTCGATCGGGTTTTTCAGGCATATGGTGCAGTTGGTTCCGGTGACTGAGCCGGTGCCGCCCGTCGGCGTGCCCGAGAGCGGATCTCTGCCGGCGATGCTGGGGAACTGGTACATACCGTCATAAGGTGCCGGTTGCAGCTGATTCCAGTTGTGCATGCCGTCGAAACACTTGAACTGGGAATTGTTCGGAATGGTATGAACGGGAGTGCCCCCGTTGTTATAAACGTCGAGCCACATAGGCTGGTTGAACAGCGTGAAGAAGAACAAGTCCGCGGCCGTGCCGGTGTCTCTGCCCTGACCAGGACAGTTCATGTTGGGTACGCCGTCGGAGCGGAAGCCTTGCGCCCAGTCGTCCCAACTGCTGGTCTTGGTCGTATCCACCAGCGTGAGGCTCTGCGTGCCGTCGGGCGCGGTTCCTTCCTGATACAGGTTCATGGTCACGCCAGGCACGTCAGGCGTCCAACTGGTGTGGATGAGCAGGGTGGGATCATCGAACGGACGAGTCGATGCATAGATGACTTCGCCGTGGATGCCGCCGTTCTCACCGGCCGAGTATGGGGCCTTGCCGAACTCGATGTAGCTGTTTTGGCCCGAGTAACCCTGCCAACCTTCCGTCGCGACCCAAGGCGGATCGATGCGGCCCGTGGAGTTGGGCGCGGCCGTATTGTTCGGCCCGTCCTTGATGGATTGACCGGTGCAGTCCCCGTTATTGCAGTAAACAGATCCCGGGATGTGCAGATTGCCGGGCACCGGAACTTGCTCGTAGGTGTTCGCCATATTCGCTGCGATCACAGAACTGCCGCAGGGCGCCGTGGTAGAGGTGCAAGTCGTGTCCGCTGGACCGCCGGCATCATAGACGACGTGAACGCCGGTGTTTTTGTAGCGGGTGGTGTCCGTTTCCACAACGTACCAGCTGAACAGCGGGAAGACCTCGTTGAAGCCCGCGTTGCCTTCGAGATCGGTGTTGTTGAAGTTCGAATAGCTGCCGTCGCGGAAACGGATGTTCGTAGCGACGAGCGTGAGTCCAGGCTCGTTGCCGTCGCGAACGCCGTTACCGTTCTGGTCGAAGAAGGTGGAGGTGTAGATGTTCGCCTGCCACTGGTTCATGGCGATGTCGTGCATGTTGACGGTTGCGCCGCCCGCAAGCCGGACGGGAGTCGAGAGACCATCAACCAGCATGTCGTTCCACTGATCGAAGACCGTAACGCGCCAGTCACCGTCGGGCAGTCCGCTCATGGTGAAGGTGCCGTCGGAATTGCACTTGGTGAATGCGAAGTCTTCGCCATCTGGATCGCCGAAGCTCACGTAGCACTGCGTGAACGCAAAGCTGTCGTTGGTGCCGCTGCTATAGAGCCGTTCATCGGGCGTACGGCTCATGCGTTCGGTTGTGACCTTACCCGTGATCGAGTTGTTGCAATTCGTGCCGGTGATGTTCGCGTCGGTGCCGTTGCACACATTGGCCAGACGAGCATTGATGATCTTCGGATTGGCGAATCCAATCGACACGTGGTATCCGGCTGGGCCGAATTCCTGGAAGAAGCTGGGCTCGCCGATGCGCAGAAATGAATCGTGCGCTTTCTGTCCGTCGAGGGTATTGGTCTGCAGCCACTCTTCGCCGCGAGCGATGCGATCGGCGGCCGGGGTTGCCACTACACCGTATCTGCCGGGCATCAGGTTGGCAATCACAGCTTGGCCAGCCAGCGGTGAGAGGGTAGTGCCGTCGGCTTCATACTTCGGGCAAGTGACGATGGTGCTCGTGATGCCGGTCGGACTGGCTGCTCCGAAGTTCCCGCTGGTCGTATCGATGCCGACGCGCTCGCTCTTCGAGATAGGGCAAGCATCGACGTTGTTATTCGCTGGGTCGGGGGTGCCGGCCAAGCTGTTCGACAGAGGTTGGTTGAACATGTCGTATGTCATCTGGCCGGTTGCGTCACCAGTGCCACCTGCATCGTCGAACAACGTGATATTGAATCCGCCGAGGCCCGGCTCATTGGGAGATAGCACGTCTACGCCGCCGCCGCCGTCCTGTTCACCGTTGAGCGGGAAGTCGTCTTCGAAAACGAAGACCGAGAGTTTCGACGGCGGGTAAGGATTCGGCTGCACCAACACCGTAACGCTGGTCTGCCCGGCCGCGATCGGCGCTCCACCCATGCCATGTCCGCAATTAGGATCGGTTGGAGATGTGCAAGCGCTGGTCGTTGCGTTATTGAAGGCGTTCGCAGCGTCGCCGGGGAGCACCGAGATGTAATAGCGCTTGGTCGGATCCAGGTGTACCTGGCTGGGATCCACAATCGTTTCGAGTTGCGCGTCCGTTCGGCAGACACCATTGCCGATGTCGCAGACGGCGTTCAGATGCTGTCCGGCCGTCGCACTGCACCCGACCGGATTATTGGGCGAAACACAGGGCACGCCGGAATCGACCACCATCTGACCGTATTCGCAGGCGACTGCGGATCCCGTCGGACCAACACAACCCGTGGCAACCACGGGCATGTAGCTGGTATGAAAGTTTGTGCCGAAGGTGGGTACGACGGTGGTGGCCGTGGTGCCGCCGGTGTTTGTTGTTTTGAGAGGATCAATGTAGAAAGTCCGATCCTCTTCAATCACCCAACGGTAGTCTCCGATGGCTGTGGTTTTGTCCTTGCCGTCAACCACCGTGACCTTGAGGCCAGTGGCCACAGGGAAATTCAGTGTGACCTGTGCGCTGGCAGTACTCACACTTCCCTGGGAGTTCTGCGCCTTGTAGCTGAAGATGTAAGTTCCTGGTGCTGACGCCTGTGCGTTGAACGATCCACTTTTGTCGAGAGAGATGGTCAGCGTTCCAGGACCAGACACGAAAGCGTAGCTGCCAGGTGTGACCGACAAAGGATATCCAGCCGCGTCGCTATCGTTCGCGAGCACTCCCGGAGGTGCGATGTTCAATGACGCCGAGACATTCGAGGTGTAGGAATCCGGACGGACGGTGATGCCGCTGGCTCCCTCAATGGCCGCTGCCCCAACGGTAACGGTTGCCGAAATTCCTGAGGAACATGTGGTTCCCGTGACGGAACCGTTCGCGCAGTACGTAAATGAGTCCGCGGTTGTCCCGGAGTTGGGAACGTAAGTGAAAGTACCGTTGGAATTCAGCGTCACTTTGCCGGCCGCCGGAGCCGCCAACAATTGCACTCCGTAAACGTTGGTGTCGTTTGCAATCACGCCTTGACCAGGATCGGAAATGGTCAGCGTGTTTCCTGGCACCAGCGAATTGTAAGTATCCGCCATGGCTACGGCCGCTGCGAATACTGGCGCCGATGGAACTGCCGCACCGTTGACGCCGATGTATGCCAACATTCCCGCGTCATGTGCGGTGGCGTTACCCGACAAGCTCAGTTCGCGATCGTAAATAGGAAGTGACGGTGGGGCTGTCGCCGGAGCAACGAAGGAGGGAACATTCACCATCACGTCGTAGGTCTTGCCCGCGGCCATGAAGACTTCACTCTGCACGCGTGTGATCCCGGGCAGAGGATTCCCGTCTTCTGCGATCAACGACAGTCCGGAAATACCGGAGGCGCCCGTTTGCGCTCCCACGATCGAGGGAACGTGCATGCGCAGACCGGCGTTGACCATGCGAACAAGGACGGTTCCCGTAGCCGCAACGCCGGTTGCCGGAATCACCGGGAACAGCGACTTAGTCGCATTCGACTTGTCGAAGGCGACGCCGTTGATGAGGTAGTAGAGCGGTGTGTAGTTCACTGCGGGCGGATAGCATTGATGGTAATTTGCGGACCTGGGATTGCCGCATCCATTCGGCTGACCTGACCAAACCATCGTTTCGCTGAATCCAACTGTGGTCACGGCTGCCTGCACCGCGTTGTTTTGCGCTGGATCGATTTCGCTCAGGAGAAGAGGGATTTCTGCGTCGTAATTGATCAGCGGAGTAGAGTATGCGATGCCGCGCGCTCCGGTAGTCGGGACCGTCGTGACGACGAGGATTCCGTAAAGCCCCATCGGACCCTGGATGGAAGGGTGGGTCCCCGACTCAATGAGATAAGTACCGGGGCGCAGATTGTTCCACGTGGACGCGCCAGTCGCGCCGGCCGCCACCTCGGTCGAGAACGATTGCACGCGATTGCCTTGCACGGGCGGAGTGCCAACGTTCGTGCCGGGATTCGCAATCGGCCACGTTACTTGCTGCGCGGCCGAGTGATCCGGCGAGGGCGTGCTGGTGGCGGTCGTTCCCAGGCCTCCGCCAATCTGACCAACGATGCTCAGCGAGGTCGGCACCGTATTGGTGCCGGTGCCCGCGGCAAACGAGAGATTGTTCGTCAGATTAATTGTGAAGGTTGCGGTGCCCGCGGGGACGGTGATCACGACTGGCGACCAGTCGCCTGCTGAACCCGGCCGCAGTGGCGAACAGGAAACGCCGGTGCCCGTAGCAGCACCGCACGTGTAACCCCACATAGGAACGGTCGATCCGTCAGGCATGGTCAACTGGGAAGGTGCGGCTGTCAGTGCGACGGATTGGCCGAAGGACAGACCTGCTCCAAAAAGGAGAATGGTTGCCGCGAGTACCGCTGTCTTCAGAGTTGTTAGATAGGTGGATCGCATTGCTCTCTTCTCCTCAGTTAGTTCGACTCGTCGATGACAAATTCGCGAGAATCCACCAGCATCATCATCATCATTCCGCCGGGGAAAATGTTGTTCGTGGTGATCTCACGCTCGTTATGTGAGTGCCACATGAACGCAAAGCCAGCTTCGCTGCTCGGGGGATTGGCGATCGTGCCTGAGGGAGGAGTTGATCCGGTGGGTCCGACGGCGCGGGTGGTGGCGTCGGGACCGAGGTAGGGACTGCCGCCATACCACGCGCCATTTGTGAGAATGTTGGAATCGGGCAGAGTCGCAGGACCGCCGCCAGCAACATCACCAAAGGGCGAGACCTGCAGAGGCTTCAGGTGATCCTGACACCACTCGTAGTAGTTGATGGCCGACTGCGCAGCGGTGCCCGTGTTGTATCCATTTGCATCCGGAACGCACGGAGGATGCGATGTCGCATTGACTGGATCCGCGCTGTTGTGTCCGTATGGATCCCAGTTCAATCCTTTGCCTGTCCAATAGAAGATTCCATCCATCGCCACGCCAGGTGTAGTCGTCGTCGTGAACATGAGAGGTCCGGCCAGGCTGTTGGGATCGCTCTGGCTGAGGATCAGGTTGCCGTCGCGACCGAGAATGCGAACGTGATTGCCATGCTCGTGGAACGGGTGCTGCCAACGGCCTTGGCCGATGATGCGCAAGAGCACCTGTTCACCGGGATGCATGTGGGGATTGCCGTTGTACGGCTGATGGGGGTACTGCTGCGCGTAGTTCGGATCCATGTCATCGGGCATCGACCGGCCGTTGATCATGAAATACGAGGGGTGATAGGGCTCGGTGGGAACTTCCAGACTGCAGCCTGGAGCTCCGGCCACGCAGCCGAGCTTCGCCGCGGCCTGCAGGTCGGCCTGATGATGAATGTTGGGATCCATTTCGGAAAACTGGAACAGATACTCCCGGTCGTAGCAGGTCTTGGCATGGTCGTAGGCGGCGGGGGCAAGTCTGAAGTCGCTCTCGTGCCAGTGGGCTTCAACTGCCAAGTTGGCCGCAGCAAGTCCCGCAGTGCAGTTGGAAGGAATCGTTGCAGGCAGGACGATGACGGCGCCATAAAGGCCCATCTCGATCTGCAAGTCGCTCTGCGATCCGCTGTAGTAAGCGCGAGTACCGGGAGATGTCGCTTTGAACGAATAAGTGACGTTCCCGCCAGGCGTCGCCTCATTAGTAAGTGGGCCGACAGCTCCGCCCGTAGCCGTCACGTTGAATCCGGGGAAAAGGATCGAAGTGTTGCCGGCGGCGGCTGGCAGGCCATTGGTTAGTGTCACTGTTACGGTCTGACCTTCGGTGACGATGAGGGTCGGGCCGGGTATCTGCATGGTGTTGCAGAATGTGCTCGAGATCGCCGCGGGTGCGTAGCCGGTGGGGACACCTTTGCAGCCGTAGCCCCACGAGTAGATCATTTGTCCGTCCGGTTGCGTGATGTACGCCGCTTGAGCGGTCAAATTGAACGATGGTCCGGTAATGCCAGGAGCCGCAGCATGCGCCGTAGTAGACATAAGCAATGCCAGGATCGGCGCCAGAAACAGTTTCGCGTTCAGAATGATTTTGTTCATGTTCTTCGCCTTCATTGCTGAGCTCCTAATTGATGTGGACTTCGGTCATGAGCCCGCCGAAGTTCTCCGCGTCGTTCGACAAGTGATCGAGGTTGGGTGTGTAGAGATAGAAAACGCTGCCTGCCGGATACAGAGTCGTGTTAGTCGCGTCGAGGATTACGTCAATCGACTCTCCGCCGCCCAACGTGATCGAGTTCGTCGTGTAGTAGAGGTTGTTGCCGGCCTGATCGCGCAGGAGCTTGGCGTTGAGTCCAATGACCTGCATCGGGATGCCCAGTGATGCCAGGGTCTGATATTCCGTGACGTCAAGGTCCGAGATGCGTAGCAGGGCTCGTTGTCCCGACTTTATGTTGATGATCGCGGGCAATGGTTGTGAGAAATGCACTTTCCCGTCAGCCGACATGGTTTGCAGCGGACCCGGGATCACCGTGTCGGGGTAGCCTCGCCCGTTCAGCAGGAAATACTTATCCTTCATGTCGGAGAAACCTTCTGGGTTGAAGGTCATGCCGACGAAGTGGAAGTTTGGATCGAAGCCGTGAATCTGGATGGGGTATTCAACGTCGTAGTAGGTGGAACCGTCTCCATCGTTGTAAGCGTAGTTACCAGATGATGCGCGCGAGATCGAATTCGAGGTGGCAGGCAAAGGATTGCTGCACAGGATGTCGGCATTGGAATCGCATTTGGTGCGGTTATCTAGTTGCTGTTGCTGCAACGCCGCATACAGGCTGCCGCCAGCTGTAACTCGGTTCTGGCGAGGCCGAACATAGATCTGCCCGACCATACCCATCTGCAAGTGTTCCGGAGGCGTGATGTGGCAATGCCAGAAATACGTTCCGGCATCCGGAGCCAGGTAGTAGTAAGTGAAACTGCCGCCGATATTGATGGCGACCGATGCATCAGGAACTCCGTCGTAGAACGAAGACGCGTTCGGATATCCGTGGAAGTGAACTGTATGCTGTTCGAACAAGTCAGGCCGCATGATCATCCCTACGTTGGTGAGTGTCAGGAAGTACTCATCGTCTTCATCGAGAGCCATCAGAGGAGCCGGAATGTTTCCATTCATCACGCCCAAGTCCATGATCGGCCGGGGATCTACGTGGCCGTCATAGCGCGGCGGAGCCGAGGCGGTGCCGGTCGGAGACTCCGTCACTTCTGCGAGACCGGTGGCCGGACTGTTGTACTGAAACGCGTAGCTAGCGGGAAAGATCGGATTGCCGACGTTGATCGCCGTGACGGTGTAAGTGCCGTTATAGCCGGGCAATCCGGCGATCAGCGCCGAGTCGCCAACACTAAAGCCCGCCGGCGTGTTCGCCACCACTGTGACTGTGTGCCCGGCCTCGCTGATGTCGTAGACCGTGACCGAGTTCGGGATATCTTTCGTGAGCCCGACGGCCCCGTTGAATTTGAATGTTTGATCTGCGAAGAAGTTGGGGTCGGTGGTTGCCGGGTCGCCGGGCTGGAAGGTGCCGGTGTACTCCGTGTTGAACACACTGGGAACCTGCGTACCCGGAAGCCCATTCGTAATGTCGGCGATTCCCGACAATGGACCGAAGGAAAACATGTAGGTCTGTGTTCCGTCGCCCATTGTTGAGTATCCGTCACCGCCCGAAATCTGCTGGCACTTGATCGCTCCGTTTACGTTTGCACTCGGCACTAGATAGCCGCCCGGCCCAATGGCCTGGGTGGTGGGTGCCGAATAAGCAGGCTCGGAGTTGTTGTCGTGGAGGCTTGACGGATGGGTGATCGTGCTGGTCGGGCACTGAACACGGAATGACTGAGCATTCGCGATCGCAGCGAAACCAAACAGAAGCGGGAGCAACCAAAGCTGGCAATTCTTTCTCATAACTGTACGGCCTCCTGACGAACCTGGGAGCTGTCGCAGTCGTTCCCACACTGTGCGATCGATGAAGACAGGGAGGGCACGCACGCTGAGGGACAACTGATCCTGACCTCAGGTCTGTTCTTCGATCGTCCAGCAACTGAACGAGCGACTGCGTTCTTTTGGGGGATGGCTGGCGGCGAGTAATGCACTCGGCCTCGCCGCGGCAAAACCCAGTGTGCTTAGTGCTGCATATTGGTTTGGGGGAGAGTCAGGCCTGGGGGGATTAGGCCTTTCAGACGCTAAACTCGGGAGCAGAGTAAGTCAGTAATAAATAAGCGTCTACAGTCAAATTGATGTAGGGGAAAAAGAAAGTTAGAACTCGCACTCTCGACTAAGTGGACGTACCGACATAGCACGTTCGGTTCTATCAGTCGACGTGGCTTTGGAGGGGGCGGAAGGTTTGATTGTCTTCGCTTCGAATGAGCGCTCATTCCTGGTACGCACCATACCCACACTCTTCCAAAGGAGCGAGACTAATTGACCCTGCCGTTGCACGCCGGTCTTCGCAAAGAGATTGGCTAGGTGCATGCGCACGGTGGAAGGCCGAATCTCAAGATGGTTGCAACAGTCATCCACCGAGTTTCCTTTCATCAGAAGGTTGGCGAGTCTTGCCTCGCACGAGGTGAATCCGAACAGTACGCGCAATCCAGCCTCCGTGTCGTGTGCGGGTAATTCCGGATCCCACAAAAAGACGAGAACAGATGGCACGCCTGGTTCAGGTGTCTCTGCCTTGGTTCGCAAAGAGCGCACCAACACTGTGAAAGGCCTTTTTCCGGAAGGCCGGCGAATGGCGAGCAGCACATCCTTGGGTCCTGGGATGTCTTGGTGCGGCACGCGCGTTGCGTGCTGCATGATGCGGGCGAGGGACGGGTTCGACAACTTGGTCACGGGTTGAAAAATGCCCTGATCGGTGACTTCGAGACCGTCACGCGAGAGCAGAATTTGCTCTGCGGTCTGGTTCGCGAAAAGTACGCGGCGTGAGCTATCGGTCACGGCCACGCCGATGTCCAACATCTCGAGTGCTTCCAGTCCAGCAGCCAGGATGCTTGAAGTCTGCTGATTCATGAGAGCCATCCGGTTCAGAGGGAGCGCGGGAATTGTCGATATTTTTGCAGTTGCCATGTGTGATTGCTCCCTTTGAATTTGTTCCCGGCGCGGGGCCATTCCACGGCGCCGAAGCCTCTACTGCACTCCTTCACGGTAGTGGTGGCCATCTCTCAAACCCCGCGACGTGGTTAAGAGACGCAGCAATGGCGAGACGCCGTCCTCGGAGGTCGTTTGCGGGAAGTCGAGGATAAGCAGGAGCGTCATGGTTCCTGGCCCGGTGTTCGTCGATCGAAACGGACGAGCAAGAAGTGTCAGGGCAGCTCTTCCCGACGATCGATGGACTGCTAGGGAAAGGCATCCGCGATCGGTAACTCGCGCTGAGACGCCACCGTTCGAACACCGGCACACCAGATCAGCCACCGTCTGCACGGCTTCATCGGTCGAGAGCAGTTGGCCATCAGAGTTAAGGCAGAGCCCATCCCGAGCGGCCAGGATGTCAAGTGCCGTCTGATTGGCGATCAGCATCCGGCAAGACGCATCGCAGACCACTACGCCAATGCCCAACAAATCCGGAGCATGCCACCCCGCCAGCAGCGCGCGATCAAGGCTCTCAGCTGAATGATCTTTTCTGATTTTCACGGC
The DNA here is from genome assembly GCA_035652655.1 of Terriglobales bacterium. Taxonomy (GTDB): domain Bacteria; phylum Acidobacteriota; class Terriglobia; order Terriglobales; family Acidobacteriaceae; genus Gp1-AA133. Next base: position 10,533 of record DASRDJ010000218.1, on the reverse strand, counting down.
AGCGTTCTCTCCTGCAATAAACTAAACCTCGTTTACAGCCCTGCGCGGGGATGGAACGCGCCGATGAGGGAGAGGCGCAAAGAGCTGATGAAACCAAACTGAGGCGGAGTTTAGGGGCAGGGTGCGGGCGGGTCAAGATAACCTGGAGTGAAATTACGTCGAGTTTACGAATTTTGCCTCGTGCCTGCGGGATGCTAAAAATGTAAAGAGAGCTTACAGCGATATGGTTGTAGTAAAAATGTGTTTACTTTCGGGATGAGGGTTACGGCGGGCAGTCAGCAGGGGCTTGATTTACACATCCCGCGATCCTACAAATTTATATCCAACGCCGGCTACCGTAAGGATGAACTCCGGATGCTTGGGGTCGGCCTCAAGCTTATTTCGCAAGCTGGCGATGTGCATGTCGACGGTACGCGTCAGAGTATTGGAGTCATATCCCCACACGGACCGCAAAATTTCGACGCGCGGAACGGTTCCGCCAGCCCGTTCGATGAGGTAGCGCAGGAGTTGAAATTCACGCGCCGACAGGTAAACGGGATTGCCATCGCGCGTGACTTCGTTACGGCGCATGTCGACCTGAATGCTGCCGAATTGATGTACGCCGTGGCCCGCCCGGATAGGCACACGTCTCAACAGGACCTCTATGCGCGCGACAAGTTCCGCAGCCTTGAAGGGCTTGGTGACGTAGTCGTCCCCTCCAAGACGGAGGCCGATGACTTTGTCAGTCGTCTGGTGCCGAGCGCTTAGAAAAAGGATAGGGGTAGCGAGCCCGGCTTGCCGGATATCGCGGCAAACATCGAAGCCGCTGCGGTCCGGCAACATTACATCGAGGATGATCAGGTCAAAAGGCGATCCTGTGGCCTTTTCGAAGCCGTCAGTAGCGTCATTGGCTGTGTCCACTTCGTAGCCTTCGCCGCGTAGGCGGACACTGAGAGTCGATCGCAAGGCTTGTTCGTCCTCAACAATCAGGATGCGCTCTTTCATATTCCGGACCTCGACTTTGTCTCAACCATGGGAGCTTGGTCGATGCCTTCGTCCGCTAATGGTAAGTGTAGTGTGAAAGAGCTGCCAACGCCGAGTTCACTGGTCACCGAGAGCCTTCCGCCGAACGCTTCGGCATTGTGTTTTGCGATGGCCAGACCCAGGCCTGTTCCGCGGACCTGCGCAGACACTGCTCGCGGGCTGCGGTAGAAAGGCTGAAAGATGTTGCGAAATTCTGAACTCGCAATGCCAGCTCCGTGATCTGCCACGCTGACTTGTACCTCGGGGCGCCCGTTCTCATCGACTGCGGTCTCGGCAGAAATTCCGATCCAACGATCCTGTTCACTGTATTTGACCGCATTGATGATCAAGTTTTGTATCGACTGCGTCAAACCCGACAGATCGCCGACCACATTGGGAAGATCCGGGGCAACTCTCTTTTCAACTCGAAAAGCTTCTTTTTGCAGTACCTCAGCTGTGTTTCGCAGTGCCGCATCGATGAGCGTGCTGATCTGAATCGCAGCTGATGCTCGGCTTGAGACAGCCTTGGAGAGCGAGGAGAAACGCAAGACCTGATCTACCAACTCCATGAGTTGGTTGGCCTGCTCAGTAATCACTGAGCCCTGTTGCATAAATTCCTTGGGATCTTCGGGCAGCCCATCGCGGATGTTTTCGCCGGCCGAGAGGATCACGGCGAGTGGAGTGCGCAATTCGTGGGACACGGAAGCGACGAAATCCATCTGCAGGTTCGCCAGCTTATGTGCGTGCTGGCTAGCAACGACCACCAGAACCATGGTTGCAGCCAGCAGCAATAAGACGACCCCGCCGGTGAGCAGGTTGCTTCGCCAGACTTGATTGACCGCTGCATCGAATGGACCGTGACGATTCTGGAGCACGAGAGCCCACGAGCCGTCGCTTGCCGTCCTGCGGATTACCGGGAACCACACCGGACTCGAAAAGCGATGCCAGTCCTCCGGTTGGCGGGTGGTCGGAGTTGGCGGAGCGGACCCCTTCGATGTACGGAGAGAAGGTCCAAAAATATTCATGACTGCGTCGGAGGCTAGGTCAACCTGAGTTCCGAAATCTGGATCGGTCGTATAGAGCACCCGCGTCACTGGTCCTCGTACGATCACGGCCGCGCGGTAATCCAGGCCCTGCGGACCGCTGAAGTAACGTCGCATGAGTCCGGGAAGAATCCGGTTCTGAATCGTGTCGAGGTTCAGCACGACTACGACCCAATCGACCGGATCGGAACTGCTCAAAGCTTTCGTGTCGACGGCTCCGTGTTGCGTGTAATGGAAGATCGGGTGAACCAGAGCTGGAACGTGTTCATCGAATTGCCAGCCGGTTTCAGCGTTGCTGCGTAAAGAGTAGGACGGTGACGAAGTCGATTCAGTTGGTCCGTCTGCTGTGTCTTGCGGCACCCCGTCGGCCCATGCGCGCAGTGCAGTTCTCAGATTGGACGAATTGTTCTGCAGATGAATAAGGAGCGGTTGCAGTTCCGGCGAGGAAGCAGAGGTCTCAATCTTTTCCCTTTCGGCATCCAGCCGCAGCAGCTTCGGATCGGTAGTGCGGCTCGTCTCCCAAATATAGATGTCACGGACCAGGTCACGGTTCGCATAGAGATGCTCCGGCAAGCCTTCTTCATTTGCAGGCCTTCCCCAATGCGCATAGCGATGCAGGTAGTCTTCCCAGCTATCCCGTTCTCCGGAGTCAGGGCCGATCTGCAGGGCCACGCACACGTTCGAAAATTCACCATAAAAATCGAGATGCCACTTAATCATTGCCGATTCGAGATCGGCAGCAACCCGAACCTCTGAAACTTTTTTGATCTGTGTGCTCCACCGGTACTGCAGGGTTCCGAGGATGACCAGCAACACGCCGATGCCAGACAGTACTGGTATCCAGAAATAAGGAGAAGAACGACTGCGGAAGGTTGACGAAGCCGGGCTGCCTGTATGTCGATTGAAGATGGAGCGTAGACGGCTCAATCCGTTTTCCACTTGGCGTTGCGATGTCTTATAACGTTCGAGGTCCGCACCGTCCACATAGGCAAGACAAAAGCGGGACCCTATCCACGTTGACAGGCAATCCCGGCATTTGCAAGCCAAATGCGGGGAAAATGATTCGGGAATACGAATCGCTACCAGGAAAAAGGATGCAGTGTTGAAATGTGGAGGATGGCACAGTGTGGCATGAGGGGTTGGCGACTTGTTTCGGGTGACGTGCTTTCCGAATCAACCTTCCCCGAAGGGTCTAGGAGGTAGGGAGGGAGAAAAAAAACAATGATCCTCGACCGATTTGGCTGGTCACGCCGATCTTTCCGCCGTGCAACTCAACGATGGCTTTGGCGATCGCTAGTCCCATGCCCGTTCCCTGGACGGTCGTTCTTTGGTTTCGGCCTCGATAGAACTTCTCGAAAATCATGTCCCGTTCCATATCGTCGATCCCGGGCCCATGATCCGCCACACTGGTTACAACTTCACTCTTGCGAAGCTCAACCGTGATCTGAATCGGTGTACCAGACGGGGAATATCTGCCGGCGTTGTCAAGCAGGTGTACGAGTACTTCCGTGATGCGATCCACATCCATTTGCACCATCGGCAGTTTGTCCGGGATAGTGGATTGCAGCGGGTGCCCCTGCAGAGCTGGCCCCGATCTGCCGATGGCGGCATCGATCGCTTCGCGCATCTCGTGGGGGTAGAAATGAAGTTCGAGCTGGTGAGAATCCAATTGTGCTACTTCCGCTGCTTCGCCGATCAGTCGATTGAGCCGGTCGCTCTCTTCATTAATGACCGTCAACAAGTCCTTCTGTAGGGATTTATCCAAATCAACGTCTGACAAAAGGGTTTCTGCAGAAGCTTTGATCGAGGTAAGAGGCGTGCGAAACTCGTGCGTCACTGAATCCAGCAACACGGAACGAAGGCGGTCGCTCTCCCGGGCGGCTTCGGATTTCGTCAATTTGTCCACTGTACTGGCGCGCTCGATGGCGATCGCGGTCAGGCTCCCAATCGCTTCCAAGGTTTCCCGCGCCAACTCGCAGCCCGCCAGGCCGATGCTGCCAACCGAGCGGACACCCATGCGCAGCGGCATGAAGCAGAACCCGCGCTCCCGGTCGAGCACGGGCTCGCCCCGCCCGCAGATAGCTTTCAGTTGCTCGGTTGAAAATAAAGGACGGCTGTTGTTGTCAAGATAATATGTTTCCTGCTTGGCCTCCAGGAACATGGCCGCGCCGGTCACACCGAAGGAATCAACGATGTGTTTCGGTATCAAATTCAGCAATTCAAAAACATTTTCACTGACCAACAATTGCTGGCTGAAGGCATAGAGGCGTTCGACTTCGCGGCGACGCCGGTTGGATTCCAGGGACTCGTGGCGAGCGCGTTCGGAGAGTTCGCTGGCAATGATAGCGGTCAGAAGAAATGCAAAAAGAGCCACCCAGTTCTGCGTTTCTGCAATCGTGAAACGGAGAATCGGCGGAAGAAAGAAATAGTTATACGCGAGGGCCGCGACAATCGCCATGAAGATCGAGTAACGAAGCCCCCAAGCGGCCGAAACCATCAGAATCGCGAGCAGAAATGTGAATCCTACCGTGGTGGGATTGACGTGCACCCACTTGAAATAAACGACGACAATCCCGCAGACTGTTGCGACGGTAATGGCAAAGCGTAGTATCTGGTTGTCACTTGCTCTCTTCACGTGGCAGATTGTAGCCGATTCGACATTCTAATCCTTGCTCGCAGGAGCACAGAAGGCATGCCAAAGACGCCCGAGCAGTGGCTCGAAGAAGCAGCTCCCCAGAAGGAGCAAGGGATCTTCAAGCTTTTCCTCGGCTATGCGCCAGGAGTCGGCAAGACCTACAACATGCTAAGCGAAGGCATACGCCGGCACAGTCGTGGGGAAGACGTCGCTATCGGTGTGGTTGAGACTCACGGGCGAAAGGGAATTGCGGAACTGGCCTCAAAGCTGGAAACCATACCGCGGCGCCGGATGGAATACAAGGGAGCATCTTTCGATGAAATGGATGTGGACGCGATCCTAGCCCGTCGGCCCCGAGTCGTGCTGGTCGACGAATTGGCACATACCAATATCGAAGGCAGTAAGCACGCGAAGCGTTACGAAGATGTAATGGAGTTGCTGGACGCCAACATCGACGTGATGTCGACCATGAACGTACAACACATCGAGAGCCTCATGCCGATGGTGCAGCGCATCACCGGCATCCAGGTGCGCGAGACGGTTCCAGACTGGGTGATGCAAAGAGTAAGCGAGATAGTGCTTGCAGACTTGACGCCGGAGGCGCTGCAGACCCGCATGCGGCGGGGAGATATCTATCCTTTGGACCGGACCGAGCGTGCCCTGGGGAATTTCTTCCGTCCCGGGAATCTGCTTGCTCTTCGAGAATTGGCGCTGCAGCAGGTTACGCGAGCTGTGGATCGGAGTCTCGAATCGTACATGGAGAAGGAGGAAGGGGGTAAGAGCGTCGGAGTCCACGAGCGCATTGCGGTCTGCGTTAGTTCCAGCCCGGCGGCTCAATACCTGATCGCGCGGGCGGCCAGGATGGCACAGCGTATTGACGCCGAGCTCTATGTGATCTACGTGGACATCGGAGTGGATGACAATCCACAAGATCAGCGGTCGCTCGAACAGAACCTTACATTCGCGCGCAACCTGGGCGCACAGATTATCCGCACAGAAGGCCAGAAGGTGGCGGAAGCCGTTGCTCAAGTGGTGCGTGAGAAGCACATCACGCAGGTGGTGTTCGGCCGTTCTGCGCAGACTGGATGGCGTAGATATTTGTATCTGTCGGCGATCCACAGGTTCCTGCGCGATGCACCTCCAGTTGATGTCCATATCGTCACGCAGGAAGTCAAGTGAGACATGGCAGGCCCCACCAACAAAGGAAATATCCTGGTCGTAGATGACGAACCGCAGATCACCCGCGTGTTGAAGACAACCCTTTCCAGCCATGGATACGGAACGCGGATTGCGGGCGATGGCGAGGAAGCTCTGCAAGTGATGAAGGACTGGTCACCCCACCTATTGATCACGGATCTACGTATGCCGAACATGGATGGCCTGGAACTGTGCCGTCGGGTCCGTGAAAAATCGCTGATCCCCATCATAGTGCTCTCCGTAAAAGGCGAAGAGCGAACCAAGGTGGAGGCGCTGGACGCGGGAGCTGATGATTATGTGACCAAGCCCTTCAACGTCAATGAACTCCTGGCTCGAGTGCGCGCTGCCCTGCGCAGGGCGAAGGCAAAGGAGGAGCCGGAGTCACAATTGATTGAGATTGGCGATTTTCGCATTGATCTCGAAACTCGCACTGTCCTGGCGAAGAATCAGGAAGTTCATCTAACTCCGAAGGAACTCGATCTACTGGTATACCTCGCGCGCCATCCGGGAAAGGTTATTACCCACCGCGCGCTGCTTTCCGCCGTTTGGGGAGAGAATAGCGTGGAGCAGCCGGAGTACCTTCGGGTTTTCATCGGTCATCTGCGAAAGAAGCTGGAGGTAAACGAAAGCGCCGCACGATATATCGTGACCGAGCCCTGGGTTGGCTATCGCTTCGAGCCCGGGGAGTGACGGGTGACAGTTGCCGTCTCTGGCGGCTTGAATGAGGCATAGCTTGGTCGCATGCTTCCAAGACACGCGTAATTCGCTAGTCAAAATTCCACCACTATATCTCCTCTCTCCTCTTCGTTCAGAAAGCGCCTCGTTCGATTTGTGATCCATGTTCTGATTGGTTGCGAGTTATCGAACCCTCATAAGAATTTCCTAAACGACCAGTACACATCTTTACGAACAATTTATGAACCTTTTATTCGAACTTTATGGGTTTTCGTATCCAATGACCTGGGTGAGAGATTCCAGCGAGGTGGCAGAAACTGGGGTTCGAGCCTGGAGGAATGCATGTTGTTTATCCCGGCAATGACCGTGCTGTGCGCGGCAGGGGTCGCATTTTATTTGCGGTTTCTAATTGCGTTGAGCAAGGAATGCAAGCCTCGTCGAATCGGTTATTGGCTGCGTCTGCGGCTCGGTTTTCGGGAAGCCACGATTGTGGAGTTGCAGAGGCCAGAAAGACCAATCACGCGCGCAGCGTGAGAGTGTGTTGAAAGCGCGCCACTCTCCAAACAGGCTCAGTTTCAACGTTGGTTAGTCACGAAAGGGGTAGTTTTCAGTGTCGATCCAAGGAGTATCAGCGGAACAATTAGCAGAACTCTTCCACCATTATCACGAAACCCTGGCGTCTGATTTTGGTTGCACGAGCAAGCGGAATGAGGCGTGGGAGCAAGTGCCGCAGCAGGAAAAGAACCGCTTGGTGGCTGCTGCCCGGCTGGCGTTGATGGACTTGGCATCCACGGCCAAAGAACGGGAAGACTCTCGGCGCTATTTCGCCAAGCCGGGTGAAGCCGAATGGGGCTGCTGAACTCGAAGGATGACACGTTCAGAACCAAGCGATGAGAACTCAAATGGCCAGGAACAGGAATCTGCGGCAACTTTTTGCCGAAAAGCAAACAAGACACTCGAAAGGGGAACGGCCACGCAGAGCGTTTCCTTGACAGGAATCATCGACTCCGGGGATTTCAAAATTGACCTCGCCACCCGCACCGCGACCTTGTGCGGGTGAGAACCTGTCGTTAACCGCAGAGGAATTTGATGTCCTCGTGTTTCTGGCCGGCCATCCCCAGCGCATGGTTACCCCGCACACTAGGTTGGCGACAAGTTGGACGGCGAATGGACTTCGGCAGACCGATTTCTTGAGAGTCTTGATCACCTTACGAAAAAAGCTTCATGCTGCAGGGCATGGCAAGCACTATCTCAAGACTGAACCGTGGATCATTTATCGCTTCGATCCCACCTCATCGTCTGCAGCATGAAACGCAACCAACTGAAAGACTTCTTCCCCCGGTCTGGGAACCGGTCGTACCATTTACGACTTTTTTATGAACTTTTTAGACGAGTTTTATGCGCTGTGATTTCCAATGCAAACGACCGGGAGCGCCCAGCCGGAAAGTGAGATGTGCTTGAATACGCAGAAACTGCCTAAGTGCCGATCGGCGGCCACCGTGACGTGTAGCGCGGCCATTCTTGTTGTTCTGATCTGTCTAACTTCAGCCATATCGCTAGGCCAGGCCACTGGGCAAAAGATGGATATAGCCTCTGCAGGATCGGATGTGAGCGGCGACCAAGCTTCTGCAGATGGAGTTTCGGCATTGGGCAACACCAATGCCGAGGTGCTGCAAGAGCTCGAGCGGATGCGTAATCGGATCCAGCAACTGGAGAGTCAGCTGAGACAGCAATCCTCCGGTGCGACACCGCTGACTGTGGATTCGGCTCAGCAGCTTGCGGCAGAACCGCGGAAACTCCTGAGTACTTCGGCCGCCTCTGCTGAAACTCCTCAAGCTGGCGCTGACCAACCACCTGCGGCGGAGAACAAGCCAGCTAAAGCCGAGCCGTTCGCGTTCGCGGACTGGACCTGGTTGAATGGCAATCCGCGGACGAAAGAAGCGGCCTTCGATTCGAAGTTCTTCACCCCGGAGGTTCGCGTCGACGTTGCCTATCACTACGACTTCAACCATCCCAAGGATGACACGATCGGCGGCTCCAGCGAAGTGTTTCGTTCGAATGAAGTCGCCCTTACGCACCTGGGTATCGGAGGCGATTTTCATTACGACCATGTTCGTGCGCGCGTGTTCACCCAACTAGGTCAGTACGCAACGGCGACGCCGCGCAATGATGCCAGCTATTCTCGCGGGCAATGGCAACTGGACAATGCCTATCGCTATCTGAACGAGGCCTATGGCGGCTATCACTTTGACGCGCTGCATGGCATTAACGTCGATGCCGGAATCTTCTTGTCCTACGTGGGTCTGTTCAGCTTCTATCAGTTCGATAACTGGGCTTATCAGCCTTCCTACGTTTCATCGAACACGCCTTGGTTCTTCACGGGCATGCGGATCCAGGTCTTTCCCACGGCAAAGTTGAAGATCGAGCCTTGGATTATTAACGGCTGGCAAACCTACGCGCGGCCCAATGGCCGTTTGGGTCTGGGCGGTCAAATTCTGTGGCGTCCGACACCGTGGCTTTCGATTATTTCCAATAACTACGGCCTCGGCGCTGATGCCATCGGGATTCCGAACCGCACTCGTTATCACACCGACGACAGCGTCGAAGTTAAGTACTACGATCACCCCGAACGGCTGCTGTCCAAGATGGCTTTCAGCCTCACGGGTGACTTAGGTTGCGAATCTGGCGGCGGCGTCAACTGCACCACGAATAAGAAGGATGCCGCCGGCAACATCATCGATCACAAGCAGAACTTCCTTGGCTTCATGCTGTACAACCGGTGGTGGTTCAACAAAGATCGCTACGCGTTCACGCTGGGCGGCGGCAAGATTAACAATCCCGGCCGCTACCTCGTTCTGCTGCCTCCCATCAATGGAGCCACAGCGACGACGGGGACGCCCTATTTCACGGAGAATCCCGGTGATCAGTTCAAGGCGTGGGACATCTCTGGAACCTACGATTACATGCCGAGCCAGTACATCACGTTCCGCTGGGAATTCAATCACCGGCACGCCAACGTGCCGTACTGGAGCGGGCCGGGTGGTGTGACGCCTCCGGGAGGAAACAACGGCACCCCCGGAACCACTATTCCGGGATGGTCCCCGGATCTGAGGAAGACCGAGGACCGAGCCACTATGGGAATTCTGGTGAAGTTCTAAGTTGCAGTTAGTGACGCCGTCTCGTTCTTGGAGATCTCTATGCAGGATGTTATTTGGATAGCCGTTACGATCGCATTTTTTGTCGTCTCGATTGCTTACGTGCATTTCTGCGAGCGCGTGAAGTGAGGAGAGTCCTATGAGTTTGGAGTCGTCCATCATGCTCTTGGTGAGCGCCCTGACGATGGTTTATCTGATCTACGCATTGCTGCGTCCGGAGAAGTTCTGAGATGACAGTCAACGGGTGGCTGCAAATACTGGTTTTCCTCGGGCTGGTCTTCGCCGTGACGAAGCCCATGGGTGTGTTTATGGCGCGTGTGTTCAACCGCGAAAAGACTTTCATGGATCCGATGCTGCGGCCGATTGAGCGACTGCTCTATCGAGTCACCGGAGTGGACGAAGATCACGAGATGCGCTGGACCGAGTACGCGATTGCCATGCTTCTGTTCAGCGTCGTGTCGATGATCGCGTTGTACTTTATCCAGCGTCTTCAGGGCTTCCTGCCGTTCAATCCGCAAAAATTGGGCGCGGTCAACCCGCCCCATCTGGCTTTTAACACCGCCGCCTCTTTCACCACGAATACCAACTGGCAGGCGTATTCGGGTGAATCCACCATGAGCTATTTCACCCAGATGGCGGGCCTGGCGTATCACAACTTTGTTTCAGCCGCAGTCGGTATTTCGCTGGCCATTGCGTTCATCCGGGGTATCGCACGCCGTCAGAAGGAGACCATCGGCAACTTCTGGGTCGATTTGGTTCGCAGTTCACTGTGGGTTCTCCTGCCATTCTGCATTGTGGGAGCCTTGCTGCTGGTTTCGCAGGGTGT
>DASRDJ010000217.1:0-12814 GCA_035652655.1 Terriglobales bacterium | reverse complement strand
GATGCCGAATCAGGCTGTGAAGCCGGGCGAGGCGGTTAAGCCCGAAGACACGCACCCCCTAACCGCGCTGAATGTGAAGTCACTGATCACTGCGCCGCTCGATGACTCCACGCAATCGCGCGCGCTCAATATCAAGGGAGTTGCCTGGGCGGGCGAGGCCGACGTCACTAAGGTCGAGATCTCGACCGATGATGGCAAGTCGTGGCAGGCGGCCGATCTTGGCAAAGATCGCTCGCGGTACGCCTGGCGGATGTTCGAATACAAGTGGAAGGCGCCGAAGGCAGGGGACTACACCATTCTGTCGCGGGCGACCGACAGCCAGGGTCGTGTGCAACCGGCAACTGCGGTGTGGAATCCCAGCGGCTATCTCAACAACGCGATCGATCAGGTGAAGATTCATGTCCAGGCATAGCGTGAAGTACTACTTCGGTCTTTCGATCCTCTTCGTCGCCGTCAGCTACGCTCAAAATCCATCCCCGTCCGAACTGCCAGAGGGAACCATGCAGGCCAAGGCAGTCACGGCCTGCACGGAATGCCACGAAGCTCGCATCATTGTGCAGCAGCGCCTGAGCAAGGCCGCATGGACGAAAGAGGTCGACAAGATGACGAAGTGGGGAGCGGTTGTCGAACCGCAAGACCGCGATGCGCTGATCGACTATCTCAGCGGGAATTTTCCAGTCGATAAGACGGAGTATGTAGCTGAGCGTTCGCGCGGTTCAGTCGCAGGCGCCCGGAAGAAATAGTGTCGCGCAGGCCGACAGCAAAGCGCTATCGACCCAGCGTCAAATGTGGCCAGAGGACGCTACGATAGCGCTGCTTAATTTCTAGGTCCCTTACTGTTACAAGTCTAGCTTCGCCAAATCAGCGTTCTAGTGCATAGCCGGGTTCTGCCGTGTCGATGCGGGCTCCATCTCCAATGACTTGACAGCCTTCTCGAGAACGTTCTCGAGCGCTTGCACATGGCGCTCTTCTGTCAGGTAGCTGGTCACCATCACTCGCAACACGCTGCTTACGTTCACAACCGTATCGGAGATCCAGAGCTGGCCGTCCCGCGTGACTGCATCGACGATCGACGCGTGGGCAGCTGCCAGTTCGTGCTCTCGGTCTCGGGATAACTTTACGCGAAAGTTGACGATCGTCAGCATGGTGGGCGCGGCCAGCTCGAAGTATTGGGAGCGTTCTACCCAGTCGGCGAACATTCGCGCCAACTGCAGTTGCCGGTCGATGTGCTCTTCGTAGGCCTTGCGTCCGTGTACGCGAAGCGTGAGCCACAGCTTCAGGGAATTCATACGGCGCGTCCATTGCGTGCTGATGCGGGCGTTGTCGGGCAGGTGTGCACCTTGAGCTTTCGGCATGTAGGGCGACGCGACGGAGAAGGCCTGCTGCAGCGTCCCGGGATGGCGGGTGAGAATCACTCCTGCCGCAAACGGAACCGCCAGCCACTTGTGCGGATCGATGGTGATCGAGTCCGCTAATTCAATGCCGCGCACGAGATCGCGATGTTTGTCCGAGAACACCGCGGAGGCGCCGTAGGCTCCGTCAACATGCATCCACAGATTGTTTCGCCGGCAGACTTCTGCGATTACGACCAGGTCGTCCACAATTCCCGAATTCGTCGTGCCGGCCGTAGCCACTACGCAGAAGGGAACTCGCCCTGCCGTGCGGTCCAGCTGAATCATCTGCTCCAACTTCACTGGATCGAGTTGCAAGTTGCCGGTCACAGGTACGCGCTGCAGAGCCTTGCGCCCGATGCCGAGCAGCCCAGCCGATTTGTCGAGCGAATGATGCGATTCGGCCGAGGCATACATCACAGGCAGCTTGCCGATCGATGCGATGCCGTCCTCCATCGCACTGGGGAAGTGATGCGCCAGCGCGAGCGCCATGCCGCTGAAGTTCGCTTCGTTACCTCCGCTGGTGAACGTGCCGCCGAATTCGCTGTTCCAACCGACGCGCTCGGCAATCCAGCGCACAGTCTCGAGTTCGATCTTCGAAGCGAGTTGCGACCGTGCCAGTGTCGCCAGTTGAGGATTCAAGGCAGATACCATCGCCTCCGCGATGAATCCCATGTAGGTCGGCGTCGGGTTCATGAGGCCGAAGTAGTTCGCGCTGGGTACATGAAATCCCTTGGCTACCATCTCGCCAAAGACTTCCTCCAGCACGACGAGAGGGTCTGCCCCGTTCTCAGGCAGAGGATCGTTCAAGGTTCCATAGGTTCGTTTCTCAGCAGGCAACTGCACCGGTCGGTTCGGCAGAGAAGAGTAGTACTGATCAACAAGCTCAATGAGACGCTGGCCGACTTTACGGCGAGTGTCGGAATCAAGATCGAAGCGCATAGGAAGTTGGACGAGAATTCGGAAGAAAGGATGCTAACAAAGCGACAGGGAAGACGGTGGGTGGCGCGAGCGGCCAATGCGCGAATGCCCTCACTCATCGCGATCAACGCGCACGGAGACCCGGTGCAGAGTCTCGCGTTGGTTTACGCGATGAAGTCTGCTCGGTGTGTTCTGGAGGCTTGTTGTCTTTACTCTTCTCCTCGGCTTGTTCTTGCCGATTTTATTGCTTTTGTTACCTCGAACGCTGTTTGCATCGCTTGTTAAAGCGATGAGGAGTGATCACTCCCGCTGCGGGTACGGTTCACGCATGCTAATGAGCCCTGTATGACTCAGTAGCGGGTGAGTCGGCCTACGCCGCGTCAGATGTTCGCCCGCGCTCCGTTTGGGTGCACGCCCGCGATAAGGGTCCGCGGTTCTGCCTAGGACACGCGGAACGACGCCATCTCTGGCCTAATTTTAGGATAGCAATTTGGGTGGGGTGATTGTGACATGGTGGGGAAGTTTATATTCGGCTTGGATTGATGGAGATAGATGTGAGTTGTGACGTGGGTCGGCCTTGACAGGTGATGGGGGTCACAGGAGAGTCAGTTCTCAGTTCTCAGTTCGCGAGATCTTGTAGCGCCGGCATCTTGCCGGCAGTCGCGAGGGCGTCCCGCCCTCGCTGGCGAGCTCCCGCCCGCGTCGCTGTTGTGCCGCCCCTACCGGGCTCGCGATGGTGTTTTGCTGCTTACCCACCACTTACGTGGTGAGCTTTCCTATGCCGCCGCATCGCGGCTCTTTTTTACTGATGCTCGGCGGGCGGGACGCCCGCCGGAGTGCCGGCGGGGACGCCGGCGCTACGAGTTGAGCTTGCAGCTCGGACCGCAGGCTTGCCCTCTCTGTCGCTAGCCTTGCCTTTTCTGTCTCTAGCCTTCTCTGGCTTTGGCCCTCTCGGGCTTCTCAGGCCTAAACTTCTCAGGCTTAGCCTTCGTCTGTTGCTTCCGGTTTCTCTGGACGCAACAATGGGAAGAGAATTACATCGCGAATCGTGTGCGAATCCGTCAACAACATTGCTAACCGATCCACGCCCACGCCTACGCCTCCCGCCGGAGGCATGCCGTACGAAAGCGCACGAATATAGTCCTCGTCCATTTGATGGGCTTCTTCGTCGCCGCGCGCGCGCTCCTTCAATTGCTCTTCAAACCGTTGCCGCTGATCTTCGGGATCGTTAAGTTCGCTGAACCCGTTGGAGAGTTCCATCTGGCCCGCAAAAATCTCGAACCTTTCCACCCACTCCGGCTCATCGGCCCTTTTCTTCGATAGCGGAGACACGGCTACCGGAAATTCGTAAATGGTGGTCGGCTGCAGCAGATGCTCCTCGGCCACCGCCTCAAACAGGTTAGCGATGGTCTTTCCGGCGGGCTCATTGGGGTTGTAGGCCATGTGCGAACCCGCGGCGTTGTGCCGCGCCACCAGCGCCTTCACTGAATCATGCGACGCAAAGTCGCTCATCTCCGGCTTCGCGCCGGCCTTCTCCGGCCAGAACTCGATGATCGCTTCCCGCATCGTCATCCGGCGCCAGTTCGAGGCGGCCCAGTCGATCTCCGCGTCGCCCCATTTCGATTTCGTCGTGCCGTTCACGTCTTTTGCTGCCTGCTCGATCAGGTTCTCCGTGAACTGCATCATGTCGCGGAAATCTGCGTAGGCCTGGTAATACTCCAGCATCGTGAACTCTGGATTCCAGCGCCAGCCCAGGCCCTCGTTCCGAAAGTTGCGGTTGATCTCGTACACGCGGTCGAGTCCACCCACCGTCAGCCGCTTCAGATAAAGCTCCGGTGCGATGCGCAGGAATAAATCGATATCGAGCGCGTTGTGATGGGTCTTGAACGGCTTCGCAACCGCGCCGCCCGCGATGGGCTGCATCATCGGCGTTTCAACTTCCACAAAGTTGTGCGCATCCATGAAACGGCGCAGCGACTGCACCAGCTTGCTTCGCTTTAGGAAAACTTCGCGGACTTCGGGATTCATCACCAGGTCGACGTATCGCTGGCGATAGCGCAGTTCCACATCGGTCAGCCCGTGCCACTTTTCCGGGAGAGGCAGCAAGTCCTTTGAGAGGAAGGTCAACTCCTCGACGTGTACAGTGAGTTCTCCTGTACGCGTGCGGAACAAATATCCAGAGACGCCAACGTGATCGCCGAGGTCGAGCAACCTGTAAAGCTCAAAGCCCTTGTCGCCGACCGCGTCCTTCTTCACGTAGGCCTGCAGCCGCTGGCCACCCTGCTGGAGATGGATAAAGGCCGCCTTCCCCATCAACCGGTTCGCCATGATGCGCCCTGCAATCCTCACCGAAACGCGAGTATGTTCAAGCTCTTCTCCGGTTTTTCCTGAGTAATCGGCGAGGATCTGCGGAATCGTGTTGGTGTAGTTGTAGCGGTTCGGGTACGCACGTTGTCCCAAGGCTTCAATCTGCTGCAGTTTCTGGCGGCGCAGTTCGTAGATGTTTTCGTCGAGTGCCAAAAAATTCCTTTGCTGATTTCAGTGGCCGCGAAGGTTCCTACCGGAGAGCTTCGTAGGCGGAATGGGAAACAAAGATTATAAACAAGCCATCGTTGCGTACGGGCCGTCTCCGGCGCTTCTTCACAGCTGAATGTGACGCTTAACCCTTGATGCCGCAGCCCATCGGCGATACTATTCCCCTTCCCGTTTTTCCCCGCGGGAAAGAGCAGCGACGCGAGGAAGACTTTGCCTCAAAATTACGTCCCGGTTTTCATTTTCATCGCGGTCGTAGGAATTCTGATTCCCATTACGCTGGTGCTCACCCGGCTGGTTCGACCGAACAATCCCAACCGCAACAAGCTTTCGCCGTATGAGTGCGGCATTGATCCGGTCGATCGCGCGCGCGGGCGCTACACCGTCCGTTATTACATCGTCGCCATCCTCTTCGTGGTCTTTGACGTCGAGACCATTTTTCTTTTTCCGTGGGCCGTAAAGTTCAAAGCGTTCGGCCTGTTTGGGTTGTTTGAGATGCTGATCTTCCTGGGCATCCTGATCGTCGGCTATATCTGGATCTGGCAGAAAGGCGCGCTGGAGTGGGTCTGAGCCGTGCGAACTTCGGTTCGGGCAGACTCGAGGCGCGCAGGGAAATTACTGCGGTGTGTGGCTTGGCTTCGTTGACATCGCGCTCGACAAGCTGTTAGAAGTAAACGGCTTTTGTGGCAGCAGTGCACTCGCTTCGCTATGGCGGAAGACCCTAAGTCGCCTCAACCTCCGGATAAGGAGCAGCTCGCCAAGGCAGCCAACCCGGCGGGCAGCGGGACGCCCGATCCGTCGACCGCGGCGACTCCCAAGCCCGCAGCTCCATCCGCGGAGAAACCCGCGGCTCCGCCTGCGGAAAAGGCTCCGGCCGCCGCCGCTCCCGCCAAACCCGCTGCCCCAGCCAAGCCTGCCGGTCCGGTTCCTCAGCCTTGGGACTCGCCCCTTGTAGACAAGTTGAAGCGACAGTATGGAACAGGCTTTGAGTCCTGGACCTATCTCAACCAGAACTACTTGCAGGTCGATCGCTCGCTGATTCCGACGGTCCTGCAGGTTCTCCGCGACGAAGAGCAGTTCGATTATTGCGTGGACGTGACCGCGGTCCACTACCCCAAGCGCGAGCGGCAATTCGATATCGTCTGGATACTCTATTCGTTTCCGCGCAACGAGCGTCTGCGCGTGCGCACGCAGATCGGGGATGGAGAACACATCCCCACGGCGTCGGGCCTGTGGGCTACGGCCAACTGGCTGGAGCGTGAAGTATTCGACATGTTCGGCATTCAGTTCGACGGCCATCCCGACCTGAAACGAATTCTTCTGCCTGATGGTTGGAAGGGCCACCCATTGCGCAAGGACTACGGCATCATCCAACAGGATCAGGAATGGGTGCAGATCAACCTGGGAATTGAGAGTGGGCAGTAGAGGCTCAAAAGCTGACGACTGACGACTAGCGACTAAGCATGACCGACCCGACCAGCTCCGTCTCGCACCTGGACCTCGAGGAAAGCAAGCACACTTTCCTTGATGCCAACGAACTCGTCATCAATATGGGTCCGCAGCATCCCGCCACCCATGGCGTGCTGCGTGTCATCCTGCGTCTCGACGGCGAGAAGGTCATGGGCCTCGAGTGCGTCATTGGCTATCTGCACCGCGGCGTGGAGAAGATTGCCGAACATCGCACGTACACGATGTTCAATCCGTACGTCGACCGCATGGATTACGTTGCCGCGGTCTCGAACGGGCTCGGATACTGCGAAGCCGTCGAGAAACTGCTCAACATCGAAGCGCCGCCGCGAGCGAATTTCATCCGCGTCATCCTGACGGAGCTGAACCGTCTCGCCAGCCACCAGCTCTGGCTGGGAACGCATGCGCTCGACATCGGCGCCATGACGCCGCTCTTCTACACCTTCCGCGATCGCGAAGAGATTCTGAAGATTTTCGAGAAGTACTGCGGGGCGCGCCTGACCACTCACGCTTTCAGAATCGGTGGCTGCCAGTACGAAACTTACGAAGGCTTTGAAAAAGACGTCAAGAAGTTCCTTACCTTCGTCGCGCCGAAGATTGACGAGTACGAAGAACTCCTCACCACCAATCGCATCTGGGTGGAGCGCACGAAGAACGTGGGCACGATTTCCGCCAAGGATTGCATCGCCCTCGGCGTGACCGGGCCCGTCCTGCGGGCGAGTGGTGTGAAGTGGGACTTGCGCAAGGCCCAGCCCTACGCCAATTACAAGCAGTTTGACTTCGATATTCCCATCGGCCAGAACGGCGACACCTATGACCGGTATCTCGTGCGCATGGCCGAGATGCGCCAGTCCCTGCGAATTATCCAGCAGGCTGTGGATGGCATTCCCGAAGGCCCGATCATGGCCAAAGTTTCCAAGGTCATCAAGCCTCCGGTGGGCGAGATCTATCACTCGATCGAAGCGCCTAAGGGCGAACTCGGTTACTACATCGTGAGTGACGGATCGACCCAGCCCTATCGCATCCGCGTGCGCCCGCCGTCATTCGTGAACCTGCAGGCCCTCGACCTGATGTGCAAGGGCCAGTTGGTTGCCGACGTGATCGCCGTGATCGGCACGCTCGACATCGTTCTCGGCGAGGTGGACCGCTGATGCCGAGCTTCATCACAAACTATCTCGACAAGAGTGTGCAGATGACGCCCGGCCAGTACGGCAGCCCCTTCTGGGCGCTGGTCTACATCCTTGTTGTGTTCGGAGGTGTGTCGCTCGCGGTCGTTTGCATGAATTGGCTGGAGCGCAAGATTCTCGCGCACATGCAGGTGCGTCTCGGCCCCATGCGCGTCGGTCCGCACGGCCTCCTGCAGCCCATCGCCGACGCTCTGAAACTGATTCTTAAAGAAGACATCGTCCCTGAAGGCGCGGACTCTTTCGTATTCCTGCTGGCGCCCGTCATCATCCTGCTCGCTGTCTTCAGTGTGTATTGCGTCATCCCATTCGGCCCGACACACGCGATCACCGACATGAACATCGGAATCCTCTTCATGCTGGGCGTTTCGTCGCTGGGCGTGCTGGGGATCGTGATGGCAGGGTGGGCGTCGAACTCGCACTACCCGTTGATCGGCGCGCTGCGCTCCAGTGCGCAGATGGTGTCGTATGAAATCGCCATGGGCCTGGCCGTGGTCTCGGCAGTTCTGATGACCAGCCTGAACGACACGGGCACCGGCACACTGAGCATGATCGACATCGTCAAAGCCCAGAATGCTCAGCACATCTGGTTCGTCTTCAAGTTCTTCCCGTTGGGCCTGATTGCGTTCTTTATTTTCGCGGTGGCGATGGTCGCCGAAACCAATCGCGCCCCCTTCGATCTGCCGGAAGCTGAGTCCGAACTTACCGCAGGCTTTCACACGGAATACAGCGGCCTGCGCTGGTCTTTATTTATGCTCGGCGAATATGCGGCCATGATCGCCGTGTCGTCGATCGCGATCACTCTATGGCTGGGCGGTTGGATGCGGCCATTCCCCAACGCCCTCAACGGCGCAACCTGGGATCTCGCCTTCTCCCTGTTCCCGGCGCTCACGTTCTTCGGCCTGGCGGCCATGACGTTCTACAGCACCATGCGCATGCCCAAGCACGCCTTCTTCCGCGTGCAGACCATCGGCCTGGGCGCATTCGGCGCGGTCTTCGCGCTGATCGGACTGATCCTGCTCGTGCCTCCCGTGCGTGACCGCGTGCAGGACGTCTACTGGTTCGTCGCCAAGATTGCCGTCTTCTTGTATTTGTACATTTGGTACCGCGGCACGTTCCCGCGCTACCGCTTTGACCAATTAATGAAGGTGGGATGGAAAGTTCTTTTGCCGATGGGCATCGGCGTTCTGATGCTGACCGGAGTTGTCGGACTGCGCACGGAAATATGGGATTTCTTGCAGCGCCTGGTGCACGTTTAATATGCAGCAAGTTGCTCAACCTGTAGCTACGACATTCTTCTTCTACATGCTCTCAGGGATCGCTGTCCTGAGTGGCGTGCTGGTCATTACCCGTAAGAATCCCGTACATTCCGCCTTGGCCCTGATCCTGACGCTTCTGTGCGTGGCTGGCCTTTATCTGATGCTGTATGCACCGTTCGTCGCCGGCGTGCAGATCATTCTCTATGTCGGCGGCATCATGGTTCTGTTCTTGTTCGTCATCATGCTCGTGAACCTCGAGCACTCGGAAAAAGAAAAACAGTTCAACCAGCAGTGGCTACCGGGAATTCTGGCGGCACTTGGCCTGGGAACGCTGTTCGTCCTGATTTACGTCAAGGGAAAGAATGCATTCCCAGCGCTTCCGCCGTCGTTGCCCGAGGCAAACAACACGCAGCAAGTCGGAGTTTTGCTGTACAGCAACTATATGTTCCCGTTCGAAATTGCGTCGCTGTTGCTGCTGGTCGCGATTATCGGGGCGGTTGTGATGGCGAAGAAGAGGATTTGAGAAGGGCAGCTATTAGCTCTGAGCCGTTAGCTCTTAGCTTTCGAGTGGAAATGGGACGAACCAGAAGAAGTTCAAACTTACACTGTGATATCCAAGTTTCTCTTAACGCAATGGCTAAGAGCAAAGAGCTAACAGCTAAGAGCTGATTTTATGGTTCCAATCACAACCCTGCACTACTTGGTGGTGGCGGCGGCACTGTTCGTGCTGGGCGTGATCGGTGTGCTCACGCGGCGCAACGTGGTCATCGTGCTGATGTCGATCGAACTGATCCTCAACGCGGTGAACTTGAACCTGGTGGCTTTCTCTCGCTTGTGGGGATTGCACGGCCAGGTCTTCGCAATTTTCGTGATCACCGACGCTGCCGCCGAAGCGGCCGTGGGACTGGGCATCCTGATCGCCTTCTTTAGAAATAAGGAGACGGTCAACGTCGACGAAGTGGATTTGATGAAGTGGTAGGAAAGCGGCTGATAGTCGTTAGCTGATAGCTCAAAGCACAAGCCTCTGTCTTTCGTAGTTCGGTTTGAGCCACGGGCTACCAGCTACAAGCCACTAGCTAAACTATGTTCTTTCTCGACAACATCTATCTGATTCCGCTCCTTCCGGCCGCTGGCGCCGTCATCATGTTCTTCTTCGGCAAGAAATTGCAGAAGCAGACCATTAGTGTGGTTTGTGTCGGAGCGGTTGCCCTGGCCTTCGTGATGTCGTGCGGCGCCGTTTGGCAGTACACCCACACGCACGAATACGCCAACGGGCGGGGTGTCGATAGGCCTTTGTACACCTGGCTGGGCAGCGATACCGGCCACCTCACCTATACCACCAAAGACGGCTACCCTGCGGAGTTCAAGGCGCAGGTCGGTTTCTTGCTGGACCCGCTCTCCTGCATCTGGCTGCTGTTCGTTACCGGCGTCGGCACGCTCATTCACATTTACTCTACCGGGTACATGGCGCATGAAGGCGGGTATTACCGATTCTTCGGATACCTGAACCTCTTCATGTTCTCGATGCTGACGCTGATCATGGGCAACAACTACGCCATGATGTTCGTCGGGTGGGAAGGCGTCGGCCTGTGTTCGTATCTGCTGATTGGTTTCTATTTCCACCGCAAGTCGGCCAGCGATGCCGCTAACAAGGCATTCATCGTAAACCGCATCGGTGATGCTGGCTTCATTCTCGGCATGCTGACCATCGCCTGGTATCTGGGCTCGATTCGATTCACCGATGTGACCACGATGGCGCGCAGCGGTAAATTTGCTATTGGCGATCCGGTTCTCACGGCCGCGGCTCTTTTGTTGTTCGTAGGCGCGTGCGGCAAATCCGCACAGCTTCCGCTTTACATCTGGCTGCCCGACGCGATGGAGGGCCCGACACCGGTCTCCGCGCTCATCCACGCGGCCACCATGGTTACGGCCGGCGTGTACATGGTTGCGCGTTCGAACGCCATCTTTGTGCTGGCTCCCACGGCGATGAAGACGGTCGCCATCGTGGGAGCGCTGACTGCCATCTTTGCCGCGTCGATCGGACTGGTGCAGAACGACATCAAGCGCGTGCTGGCGTACTCCACCGTGTCCCAGCTCGGCTACATGTTTCTCGCGCTGGGCGTCGGCGCGTTCGCGGCTGGAGTGTTTCACGTCTTCACGCACGCGTTCTTCAAGGCCTTGTTGTTCCTCGGTGCCGGGTCGGTGATTCACGCCATGAGCGGCGAGCAGGACATGCGCAATATGGGAGATCTGCATCGACGCACTCCCACCACGCACGTCACCATGTTCATTGCCACGTTGGCGATCGCGGGAATTCCACCCTTTGCTGGATTCTTCTCCAAGGACGAAATCCTCTGGCAGACGTGGACCTCGGAACATGGCGCTTATATCTGGCTCTGGGTGATCGGCTACTTCACGGCGTTGATGACGGCGTTCTACATGTTCCGGCTGATGTACCTGACGTTCCACGGGCAGCCGCGCATGAGCCACGAGGTGGAGCATCACATCCACGAGTCTCCCAAGTCGATGACGGTGCCGCTCATCATCCTGGCGTTCTGCTCGATTTTTGCTGGCTGGCTCGGCTGGCCGCACAGTTTGAAAGGTTCCGACCACTTCGCAAAATTTCTCGAGCCTGTATTCGCTCGCGAAGCGCCCGTGCTGCAGGCGGAAGGCAAAGCAGGCCAACTGGCGGCAGGTGAAAAGGAAGAAGAACATACGAGCGGAACTGAATACGGCCTCATGTTCCTCTCTGTCGCTGCGGGCGTGGTTGGGTGGGGAATGGCGTGGAAGTTCTACCGGCACGCGGATAGAGGTTATTCCGAACCGCTCGCGCAAAGCGTACCGCCCCTCTACACCACCCTTTACAACAAGTGGTACGTCGACGAGCTCTACGACCACCTCTTTACCGGTCGTCGCAAGACGGGGAACATGCGCCTCGGCGTGCTCGGACTGGGCGATGCTTCTGCGTGGTTCGACGTGCACGTAGTCGACGGCGCGGTGAACGGCGCAGGCTGGTCGACGCGCATCGCGTCCAGCATTTCGAAGTGGTTCGACACCTGGATCATCGACGGCGTGGGTGTGAACGGCCCCGCTATTCTGGCAAGAATCCTGTCGTACCCGTTCCGCCTGTTCGAATGGGGACTGGTGCAGTGGTACGCGCTGGTCATGGTCGCGGGACTTTTGGGATTTGTTTTTTATTATGCGTGGAGATAGTGAGCTTCGAGCAAGACTCTACAAACGGGCTGACGGCGAGACGCCCTCGGGACTGCCGGCGAGACGACGGTGCTACAGCTCGTAGCTTGCTGTAACTGAGAACTGGCAACTGAGAACCGAGAACTGTTCTTATGCAGAATCACATCCTCTCGATCATTCTGTTCACGCCGCTGCTGGGCGCGCTTGTCCTCCTGTTCGTTCCTAAGGAGAACAAGGACGCGATCCGTTGGATCGCGAACATCTTCGCGCTGAGCGGCTTCCTGATCTCCCTCCCCCTCGTTCCGTTGTTCTGGGCGCAGCGCTTTGACGCGACCCAGGCCTTCAAGTTCATGGAAGGCGCGCCCGGCAACTGGATTCCCACCATCGGTGCCGGCTATTACATCGGCATTGACGGCATTTCCTTCCTGCTGATCATGCTGACGACGCTGCTCGGCTGGATCTCGATCCTGTCCTCCTGGACCGCGATCGAGAACCGCGTGAAGGAATACTACGTCTGGTTTCTCGTGCTGCAGACCGGCATGCTCGGCGTCTTCATGGCGCTCGATTTCTTCCTCTTCTTCGTTTTCTGGGAAGCGATGCTCGTGCCGATGTACTTGCTGATCGGCATCTGGGGCGGGCAGCGGCGCGTTTACGCGGCGATCAAGTTCGCGCTCTACACGATGGTCGGCAGCTTGCTGATGCTGGTCGCGATCCTCTATCTCGCCGTGCTCCATCGCGAGGCGACCGGCGCTCTCACCTTCGATCTGGCGCGTCTCTACGAACTGTCGATCCCGTTCAAAACCCAGCTTTGGCTGTTCGCCGCCTTCGGTCTCGCGTTCGCGATCAAGGTGCCGATGTGGCCGCTGCA
>DASRDJ010000216.1:0-4464 GCA_035652655.1 Terriglobales bacterium | reverse complement strand
GCGCTCAGGAGCTGTATGCGATCAAGCCCGACCTCACGACCATGGGCAAAATTATCGGTGGCGGCTTGCCCGTGGGAGCCTACGGCGGTGCTTCCGAAATCATGGACCTCGTCGCGCCGCTGGGCCCGATGTATCAAGCAGGAACGCTGTCGGGTAATCCTCTCGCGATGGCAGCCGGATACGCACAGTTGCATTATCTGAAAGAACACCGCGACGTTTACACAAAGCTCGATCAGTTGAGCTCGGACTTGGTGGCAGGCGTTGCCGCCGCAGCCAAGTCCGCAGGTGTCCCGATGACGCACAATCGCGTCGGCTCAATGTTTACCTGGTTCTTCACACCGGGCCCAGTGACCGATTGGGATTCAGCCTCGAAATCCGACACGGAGGCCTTTGGACGGTTCTTCCGCAACATGCTCGACGCCGGAATCTATTTGCCCCCGTCGCAGTATGAAGCGGCATTCCTAGGCGCGGCCCACACCGAGGAAGACGTGAAGAAGACCATCGCTGCAGCGAAGCAAGCATTTGCGATGGTGGCCGCGTAAAGTCTTGTGTCCGGGAATCCCACCAACAAGTGCAATGGGTGGTGCATCCTCGTCCTGTCCCTGCTCTGCGGTTTTCTCGTTCTGAGTTACGCGACAGTTGCAGCTCAGAATGAACCTTACAAAGCAGACGAAAACTGGAAAAAGACTTGTGCTCAGGCAGTAGCTCAACCTCCACCAAGTCCGCTTCCTGGAGCAGCAAACGATAGGCTGGCAGGGTGCGACGAATCGAAACTCTACTATGGGCTTGGTGACCCGCCCGATTATCCCGGCGCCCTGCAATGTGGATGGTTTCAATACGCTCACCCACAGAGAGAAGTTGGCAACATGTTCTACGGACCCGGCGTGCTGTCCATGCTCTACGCGAACGCTAAAGGCACTGCTGCGGACTATGAATTGGCAGTTCGTTTCGCCTGCGAAAATATCCGGGCATCCGACGGAGAAATGGCTTTTCGCGTTGGCCATCTGGAATTCTTGCGAGATAATCCGGGCCACGGAATCTTCGACTTGTGTGACGACATCACAAGCGGTTCGAGTGATGGCGCTTGCACCAGCATTCAGACCCGCACAAGGGATTCCGCTCGCGCCAAGAACATCCAAGCTATTGCGCAGAAACTTTCTCCCGCGGCCAGCAGAGTCTTCCCAGCGCTCCAGACGGCGGAATCGGCTTTTGAGGATGCTCGAATTTATGGAGAGGTGGATCTGTCTGGAACTTCGCGAGCAGCGTTCGGCCTAAGTGAACAAGCAAAATTGCGGGACCAGTTCCTCATCAATCTGCAGCGATTTTCACGCAACGACACTCCGACGACTTCAAAGGCCGACTTGGCATTGCTAAACGGCAAACTCAAAGAAGCCTATCAACGCCTCCAGGATGCGCCAGCAAAAAAATGGCAATTCGGGACGATTAAACCCGATGGCATCCGAGAGACTCAACTTAAGTGGATGACTTTGCTCGACGCTTGGGTAGACTTTGCGCGCCTAGCCTATCCGGAACTGTCCGAAACGAGCTTGCGCGCTCAACTTATTCGGTTGCGCCTCCATCAACTTCGCTCGTTGTACAGAGAATGAACCAGTCAGTTCCGTTCTGTGCGTCTAATCGCCCGCGCAAAAGGCATAACAGTTTGCTGTGATAACCAACGGCTTCAGCCAGCGACTGGCGACTGACGACTGACGACTGAACTCCCCATCATCTCTGGAATGGTCACGAACTCGTAACCCTTTGCCCGCCACTCTTCGATCAAAAGATGCGTGGCGACTACTGTCTGCCAACGATCCGCCCCGAAGCCGAGGTGGCTGCCATCATGCATCAGGATCACGGCTCCGCCACCAATGTGCCGGTTGCACGTCTCCACAATCTTGGCCGCGGGCGGAACTTTCCAATCCCAACTCGTTACGTTCCACATGACTGGTTCAAGCCCTAAAGAGCGTGCAATTCGCAAGGTATGCGGACGACGCGCTCCAAACGGCGGACGAAACAGGCGCGGCGATTCTCCGGTCGCGTCCTGCACGGCTCGCTGACACTCTTCCAACTGAATTCGCGTCTGCTCGGCACCCGTCAGCGCGAGAGATGGGTGCGTAAGCGTGTGATTGCCGATCGCGTGTCCTGCCTTTAGAAGGTCGCGAACGATATCAGGACGCCGCTCGACGTAGCGACCGATCAGAAAGAACGTAGCCCGCACGTCATCATTCGCAAGCACATCGAGCAATTTAAAAGTATGCGGGTCGTTCGGGCCGTCGTCATAAGTGAGCGCAATCTGTTTTGAACTGGGCGAGCCGCCGACAAAGGTCGCGCCGAATCCCTGCGCCCAAGGCGCCATCGCGTGGTAGGCAGCTGCGCCCGCCGTTGCCACAACCGCTCCCGCGCCAATCAGGGGTCCAAGCATCGAGGGCATTGTAAATCTAGTCGCCAGTCGTCGGTCGCTAGTCGCCAGCGAAACACGGAGCGCCGATGACGGAGCGATGGGGCCTACCGCACCGAGCTTGGCAGTCCTTAATGCCGTCGTGCTTTTGCCACAACCAACGACTGTCGATCAACGGCCGATCTTAAGCTAGCGACTGACGACTGATGACTAGCGACTGCTCTGTTAACTCTTCTCGCAATTGTCATGGCGGCGCACTCAAGATATTCTGCAGTGCGACGAATTTCCCGCGAGCCCATGGCAAATCTTTTCGAGAGTCCCCGCTACATTGCAGTAGAAGGCCCGATCCGAGTCGGCAAGAGCACTCTGGCCCGCATTCTGGGCGAGCGCCTGAACGCGCAGCGGGTGATTGAGCCCGAAGACAATCCTTTCCTGAAATCTTTTTATGCGGGCGAGCCGGGAGCGGCTTTCCAGGCACAGTTCGCCTTCATGGTGCGCCGCTTCGAACAATTGCGCTCCCTCGATACCGGGGCTCGCTCAAATCGGACCGTGGTTGCCGATTTCATTTTCGAAAAAGACAAACTCTTCGCCTGCCTCAATCTGAACGACCTCGAACTTGAAACCTACAATCGCTACTACAATTTCTTCCGCGAGCAACTTCCCACGCCCGATCTCGTGATCTACCTGCAGGCCACCCCCGACGTTTTAAAGAAGCGCCTCAAAAAGAAAAACGCTCCGGGCGAGAAGGCCATCAACGAGGACTACCTCGAAGAAGTGATCAAGGCCTACGAACACTTTTTCTTTCACTACACCTCGTCCGATCTGCTGATCGTCAACACGTCGGAAATCGATTTCGTGGATCACAATCAGGACCTGAAAGAACTATTGCGCAAGGTCACGGAACCGATCAAGGGCACGCAGTACTTCCTCCCTCTGGGCAGCCAGGAAGCGGCCAGTGCTTGAGTGGCGGGTGGCTGATGGCCCGTGGCTCATGGCTAGTGATCCGTTGCCAGCGCCCTTCCGGCAGGAATTCGAATGCCAGACTGCCATGATGTAACTGATAATGAGGGGCTTAGTGGTTGGCTATCAGCCCCCGACCACGAACCACTAGCCTTAGCTCCTGTTTCGATCTAAACTAATCCCGGTTGAATCCAAGATGTGAACAGGCTCTATCCGGCCGCGCCGGAGGGGCACTGGAGGACATCGTGAGTCTCACACCGATCGGCGAACCTCGCCACAAGATCACCGTTTCCACTCTTCGCGAAAAGAAACTCCAACAGCAGCCCATCACCTGCCTGACTGCGTACGACTACGCGAGCGCGCGTCTGGTCGACGAGGCCGGCATCGACATCGTGCTGGTCGGCGACTCTCTGGCCATGACCATGCTCGGTTACGAGAACACACTGTCGATCACCATCGACGAGATGCTGCACCACGCGAAGGCTGTGCGCCGCAGCGTGAAGCATGCGCTGCTGGTCGTCGACATGCCGTACGGTTCGTATCACGTTAGTCCAGACGAGGCCGTGCGCAACGCCGCGCGCTATGTGAAGGAAGCGGGCGCGGAGGCGGTAAAGATCGAAGGCGGCGAGAAGCGCGCCGACCTGATTCATCGCATCATCGACGCCGAGATTCCCGTGGCAGGGCACATCGGACTCACGCCGCAGTCGGTCAACGTGATGGGTGGCTACCGCGTGCAGGGCAAGGATCTGACGGCCATCGAGCACCTCATGCGCGACGCCGTCGCTCTCGACCGTGCCGGCGTGGCGTGTATCTACCTCGAGGGTATTCCACGCGAGGTCGCGGCCATGATCAGGGCGGAGGTGAGCGCACCTACGATCGGCATTGGCGCCGGGCCCGACTGCGATGGCCAGGTTCTGGTCTTCCACGACATCCTGAATCTGACATTCCAGCCGCCTGCGAAATTCGTGCGCCGCTACGGTGACGCCGCGGCCGAAATCACGCACGCCGTGCAGGCCTTCCGCGCGGATGTGATTTCGCGCCAGTATCCTTCTGACGCAGAGTCCTACCACCTGCCGAAAGAAACGAAGGCCGCACTGGAAACGGTG
>DASRDJ010000215.1:0-11160 GCA_035652655.1 Terriglobales bacterium | reverse complement strand
GTATCGGAGTAGAAGCGGTCGACCCCGATGCTGAATTCGTTGAGCAGTTTCGGCGTGAACGTGTGGGTGTAGTCGAACTTGCCCAGTTGCGTGCGCAACTTCTGTGGAGAAAGCTGCCCTTGATTCAAGCCGAACGTATAGTTCGTCAACGAGTCGTTAATATTGTACCGGAACATGAATCGGTCGCGATCCGAAAGGTTGTAGTCGAGCCGGATCGATCCAGTGTCCTCGCGCACTGTTGTGGGCAGCTTGGCATTGATAACGACGAAGTCGGGGTTGCCGAGGTATTGGCACGATACGGGTGTCGGGATCACATCGCAGCCCGCCGGCAACGGAGCCAACTGGCTCAGCATGTCTTGCATATTAGGATCGACAAACCCTGCACGGGCTGAGGCGCTCAGAACGTGATACACCGGATTGATTGACGTAATCGTAGTGCGGTCCCCTTCGTAGTTCACGAAGAAGAACAGCTTGTTCTTGATGATCGGACCACTGAGATTACCGCCGAACTGGTTCAAACGCAGCGGTGCTCGCGGCCCCGTGCTGTCAAAATAGTCGCGAGCGTCGAGCGCATCATTGCGGAGGAACTCGAAGAGCGTTCCGTGGAAACCATTCGTCCCGGACTTGGTGATGATATTCATCTGCGGGCCCAAAGAGTGCCCGTATTCTGCGCTGTAGCCGTTATTCGAAAAGTTAATCTCCTCGATACTGTCGATGCTGGAACGCGTGACGCGGGCTCCTTCCTGCCCTTCGGTGTTGAGGAAACCATTAATATCGCCGCGCGTCGCATTCTGGCCATCAACCGTGATATTCAGACCGGTGAAGATGTTGTCCAGGCCGTTGACGCTGCCTTGAAAGAACCCGGTTGAGCCGACCGATCCGGGAGCAATCTCGAGGAAATTGCTCACGTCCCGCCCATTGACTGGCAGATTTGAAATCTGCGTCGCGTTTAGCGTAGTGCCAGCGGTGGTCGACTCCGTCGCGACCGTGGTCGCGGTACCTGTGACCTCAACCGCCTGCGTCGACGCGGCTACTGTCAGCGCCAAATTCACGTGCACCGTCGCGCCCACATTCAGCACAATCTCTTGGCTCTTCACTTCAGCAAAGCCGCTCGAGCTAGCTGACACCACATACGTTCCAAATGGCACGGCCGATGCCACAAAATTCCCGCCACTATCGGTCTGCAGTGTCTTCTTGATTCCTGTTCCTACGTTGGTGATCGTCACCGAAGCCTTGGCCACCATCGCTCCCGACGGATCGGTCACTGAACCGGCGATGGTGCCTGTGTCGAATTGCGCGCTCGCAACGAGGGAGCACAGCAAAACCAGGCCGACTGCTGCAATCACATGCCGCAACCTGGCGGCTACAGACCGACGCTCGACCATTTCTTTGCCTCTTTTCTGTTCAGCGCACAGACCTTTTGGCTCTATCAAGGACCGAAGAAATGCCTGAATCTGCGCGCATGTTAACGCCACATTTCGGCGTTGGTCAACCTTTTTTTGAACTTTTTAGCCTAAAACGATCGTAAATTGTTTCTTTATCAGGAAAATCATCAATTGCAGGCACTCCTGTTCCGGCGGGGCCATGACTTAACAAGCCAAAGGGTACGCAACGTGATGATCGTCACAAAGCGGCCGTAATTTCTGCAGCCTTGTAACCGTCGATCTGATGGGGTGGAAACACAAAGGCCAGCAAGTCGAGCTTGCTCACCGCCAGGAGGCACTCCACTTTTTCGCCGCAGGATCGATCATGATCTTTCCACCCTGCTCGTGATACTTGCATCCCTCCGCGCGCTGGAATCGCTTTCCAGAGATCGTCGCCGGCAATGCAACGGAACCAGGGGGTTCCTCCCCATCGATCACGAAACTCAACCGCCATCCCGCGCGCGTTCCATCGGGTTCCATCTCCAGGTTCACGCGCCCGAAACGCGTTGGAGTGTTTGCGAGACTCATGGGCTTCGCATCTTCCATGCTGTCCGTCGCAAAGCCCTCAAGCAACCGCAGGTGCCGACCATCCTCCAGCACCAGCCTGTGCCGCAGGTAGCGGACGCACTCGGCGCTCGCCCAGTTGTGAGGCATGTCTCCCCAGTCTTGCCCGAGCAAAGCGCGCTGCAGCGGTTGTTCCTCTCGCCAGCAGTAGAGCGGCGAAGCATGGTTCAGAAATCCATGAAAAGTTTTCTCGGCCCACTGCGAAAGCCCCGCCCACAAGTAGACGTGCGCGGCGAAAGACGCGTTGTAGTTCCAGACACTCTCATGCCACAGCCATCCGGTTTCCGCAGGGATGTCCTCTTGCGTGCAAGCCTGCAGCAATGCGATATGACCCTTCACAATCGGATCGTTTTTGTCGAACAGCGTACCCGGGAAGATCGCATGCGACAGAGCCCACTGCGCCGTCTGCGGACGCGGGCGGTTCCACGGCTCCGGATCGCGCCACGCCTCATCATCGTGGGCAAGCATGGGCAGATATTCGAACCCACCTTCATGCCGAACCATTTCCTGTTGCGCAGCTGCCAGAAAAGACGCGCGCAGCTCGTCATAGAACGACTGCGCAATGTGCAGCGAATTCATTTGCAGCCGCGCGGCCGCGCCCGCCACTGCCTTTAGGCCCGCGAGAGTCCAAGCCGTATTCGTAAATTCCGACCGCACCCCGCCGAGTCCGCCGTCTGCGAATCCGGGCGCCAGCAATCCGTAGCGGCCGTTGGTGCTGTTACCCGCCCTTGCCAAATCGCGTTGCTTCACCAGAAACTCAATCGCGCGCCGCACATTGGTCTCAAGGTCCTTGAAGAATCGCCAATCCTGTTTCAGCTCACACTGCCGGACGAGTGTGAACATCGCAATCGCCGTGTCCTTCCAGTGTTCTCCGCCTCCCGCCGCTACAACCTGTCCCGAGTCAACCTGCTTTGCCCACTCCGCGAGCAATCCGGCGTCCGCCTCTTTGTCATAGCCGAGATAGCGCGCTGCTTCGAGCAGGAAATTTCCATCCACGATCCAAAGTCCGCGATACACCGTCGGACCGACCTGGAAAACCAGCCGGCCGTCTTTTTGTTCCCTCGCCTGCTGAATGTTCCGCGCACACGCCGTCAGAAATTCGCCCGATTTTGCGTGAAGACTCCAGGCCGTAGTTCCAAACGGCTTCCAATCTTTCCAAAACGCACGCGCCTCTTCTATTAACGCTTCGGGCCGTTGCATCCCTTCCTTCAGCATCTCCACCGCCTGCTCTTCCTGCGGAAAACGCACGAAGTATTCGATAGGCCTGTCAGGCGTGGCTTCGCCGTGCGGAAGAAAGAGGGTGAAGCCAGCCTCCTCCCAGAAGGTCGCAAAATCTCCGGCGGGCCCGAGCTTGGCAGCCATGAGGAATGGAACGTTCGTATTCGCATCGCCCACAACAACCGTCGGTGGCCCCGCGAATTGCTTCATCGGGCTGCAGGTTCGGATGTGCAACCGCGGAACGGCCGCCACCACGCCCTTCTTCGATCGAATCGTAAGCAGAACGTTGTCGACTCGGCCCTCGCTCGCGTGACGGCTCGCAAATGCCGTCAGCTCAAGCGTCGCCGCCGAGCGCTCGATCAAAGTGTGC
This sequence comes from Terriglobales bacterium, assembly GCA_035652655.1. Taxonomy (GTDB): domain Bacteria; phylum Acidobacteriota; class Terriglobia; order Terriglobales; family Acidobacteriaceae; genus Gp1-AA133. The sequence goes on along the minus strand of DASRDJ010000215.1, from coordinate 7,584 downwards.
ACGATCGGTATGTGCGGCGCCTCCAGCCATTGTCGCGTCACGCGATCGTCTTGCATGCCCGCCAGCGAAAAACTGCATACGGTCGCAAAGTCCTCCATACCCACTAGAAGGTTCCCCTTGACGAAGCCGTATCGGAGCTCACCGTTCTGTCCCACGAGGGATTTTTTAGGATCGTCGGGGAAGCAAATGGTCCCTTGTGACAAACGCGGCGCGTAGCGGAAGTCGATGTCCGAACCGGCGAAGTTGGGCTTCCTGGTCTTTGCGTCAATGCTCTGGGGCTCGAAGGTGGGTACAACGTGCGCGCTCGCCGAGGCGCCTGCAACAAGCACTCCGCCCAGAAATCGCCTTCGATCAAATCCCGTCACAGATCTCCTGGTAGTCACAGTCGGCTACCCGTCGAAACGCAGCTACTTCGGCACATCGAGAACCACCACCTGTGGCCGATACAGCTCGAGAGTGTTCATGACCTTCGCGATCACACTGGAATTGCAAGCGTAGGTCATTACGACGTTCCCGTCTTCGAATTCCGTGTGCTCCTTGGTCGCATAGCAGAACGTATCTTTGTCGTAGATCGGATTCGCGGCCTTCATCTCTGGGAATTCAAAGATGTCCTGCGGCTGCGACCATGGCCCAATGGGCGAATCAGCAGTTCTCGCAATGACGCGCTTGCTGGGAAACTCAATTCCCGGTGAGATCGCGACCCACTTCTTCGTCGACGGGTGATAGCGCACACTCATCTCGCTGATCGCCTGATCGATCACATGCTGCGCGTCGCCGTGAGGTAATCCCGCGTGCCACTTCCCGTCGTTCCCGAGATACTCGAAATTCTTCTCTGGGCTGTCGATCTTATTCACCGGCACGCGCATCACGATCATGTATCCCTTGCCTTCGCCCTGCGATGCCTGCGTGTAGAACAAGACGAAGTCGCCATCACGCACGATTGACGAGCCCGGCCAGAGCTCCTTCTTCGTCAGGTCTTTGATAGAAATCTTCCACTCATCAGGCAACGCCAGTGCATTCGAAACGGTCGCCCAGCGCGTGCCGTCGATTTCAAATCCGAACGCATCGCTGGGCCCAGCCCCGGGTTTGTTGCGCACGATCATCAACGAAACGTAGAGTTTGTCGCCATCCAGATACCCATCCATCGGCCAATACCATTCTTCGTCCGTGCCTGTGTCGAAAAACGATCGAGGCTTAGGAGTCTTCTGGTTCTTCCAGAAATACTGAATGGTGCAAGGCTTGTCGGTAATGCAGGTCGTGACGCCTACGCTGTTACGCACCATGGTCGTCTTGTTGCGATCCTTGTTGCCGACATCTCCAGCGAACGTATCGCCAAACAGCCACACACTCTTCCCCTGTCCGATCGGAACCGAGTACGCGTCATCGGCGCCCAGCCAACCTTGCCCATAAGGGAAATTGAGACGCGCAGCAACGTCTTTCGCGGAAGACGCCGGCTCTGGACTCGCTCCGGTGACCAAAACCGCAAGGGCAAGAATGATCAGTACAGCTGACGCATTGTGAGAATTCATGACGGATGGGCTCCCAAGTCACCTAAAGACACACCTCACTCTTTCACCAACTGCTGCCCCACCAGGCTCAATACAGCTGGCAATCTCTTGTCCCAGTATTGCCAGTCGTGCACGCCGGGGAACTCGTGATACTCGTACGCGAATTTCCGCTGGCTCAGAATCGCGGCCAGCTTCCGATTCGATTCAAGAAACGTTTCATCCTGGTTGCCACAATCGATATACAGGTACGGCGTTCCCTTAACGTCAGCTTTTTGCACCAGTGCGTACAAATCGTTCTGCTGGCGCGTTTCGCTGCGCTCTGGTCCAAAGGCTTTGGCCAGGCTCGGGCGGAGATCCTCCCGATCTTTCTCAAGTTCAGGAGACGCCGCGTTGAATGCCCCGCTCAGACTGGCAGCCACTTGAAACATCTCCGGATGCTTTAGCGCCGCTTTCACCGCCCCGTATCCGCCCATGGAAAGGCCTGCGATAGCACGGCCTTCGCGCCTGGGGACAGTGCGCCAGCTTTGTTCGATTGCCTGAATAAGGTCTTGCATAACATAGGCTTCGAATTTTTCCGTTTCCTCTTTTGCCGAATCGACATACCACGAGTTTTGCCCGTCCGGCATCACGATGATGACCGGCAGAGTCTCCGCGTATTTCGTCAGCTTGGTCAGTGTCGACCAGTTGGTCTCGTCACCGGCCCAGCCGTGCAGCAAATACAGCACCGGATATCTTGTTGTTCCGTTGAAATATCCGGCCGGCAGCCAAACCCGATACTTCATCGCTCGTCCGAGCGCCTTGCTCTGAAACGTTCGATTCTGCAGGCGGGACTTCGTGGATGCCGATTGCAGCGTCACGGGCGCTTGGGCGACTAAACCTGGTCCGCCACACGCAGCCACTGCAACGATGAACACGCAGATAAACCGCGCGATCCGCCGGCGGCAAACAGCGAAACACTCCGTCCGCCTGCTCGACCCGTGCCAACCGACGGTGCCCCAGGCTCGCGCCCGCTCCTTGGCCGCTAACCTGGCCTTACGATACTTGTTGCTCTTCCGAAGCGAACTCATCTCGTTCACATCCCGGCCCGAGACAAAACAATCACCGCCAACACCAACGTCCCGGCCCCCGCCATTTGTATGCGCAGAGGCGTCTTGCCCGTGTTCTTCCATTCACCGGTCATAATTCCGAGTACGCTCGCTGTGATGACGATCAGTGACATGAACAATGGCCACCCGAGCACCGCTCCCAACTCACCTAGCTTTCCACTCGCGACGCCATACATGATCGTGCTCGCGAACCACAGGACTGCCATCACTAAAGCTAGAAACCAGTACCAACTCGTCCCAGCAAGAGAGAAGTTGCCGGATGTTTTGTTTTTCTTCATGAGGTACGGACAATAGAGAAGGCTCGGAATCGCGCCCGCGACCATCAGCGGGAACCAAATCGAATTAATGCTCCACACCGGACTGGCACCTTCCGCTTCCGCTGCTCTGCTCAGGCCTCCGCCGAACGCCACTCCAAAATTCATTGCCGCAGCGCACACGCCGCTCAACACGGCGCACGCCAGTCCCGCCGAGAACGACATCTTGTGCTGTTCGACCGAGCCCAGGGCGCGCTCTCTCATTCTCCCTGCGACCGCGCAAATCGAAACGCCCGCGACCACCAGCACCACGCCGGCAATCACAGTCAGCCCGGATGCAGTAAACATCTTTTCCGGGTGCAGCCGGATAAGCGGAATCAGGCTTCCTAGTGCCGCCGACAACCCCAGCACAATAGCAAAGCCGAGTGCGATCCCAATCGCATTGACCGCCAGCCCGAATAAAACCTGCGCAACTCCCCAAGCCAGCCCGCACAGTGCTACAAGCACCACAACCTCCGATCCCGCCCTTGAGTACACCGTTCCCAGGTTCGGGATGGTCAGGTATGCCGTTAGCGCAGGAAGCATCAGCAGCGCGAACACCGTCCACACCGTCCAGGTGTTTTCCCAAGCCCATTTTTTGGTGAACTTCATGGGAAGCGTGAAGCTCGCGTTCATGACACCTGCGACCACCAACAGCGTCAGCCCTGCGGTAGCGTCGTGCATCGATTCCTCCGGTAGAGCTTGATCGAGCTAAAACTTCCAACATTTACGGACACATCCTGTAGATCGCGTGTGGACTTAATTCCTCGTCTGAGGAACCAGACTTTCGGTCTCCACCCGAAGTGTCAGCGTCTGGAATGGCTGCATCGCGACCTCGACGCTTCCATCATGAAGCTCCTGCGGCGACATTCTGTCTTCCAGTTCCGTCGCCACCCAGGCTCGAACAAACTTGAAGTATTTGCTCTTGATATGCACAAGCGAAGCTCGTCCCGCTGTTTCCTGCAACCGCAGCACTGAACCCTGCTCGTCCTCGGCCATCTTCCATGTGGAGAGATTCACGTCCGGACCATCAATCTCCAACAAGCTCGCCTGGTCGAGAGGAAGTCTGGACTCGCCTGGCGCCTGCGGAACTTGTGCGATTTCAAGCGGCGTCATCGCCTCAATACCAAAGCGAGTCGACGCAACCGGATCGACTGTCGAGTTGCTGGTCAGCATGTAACGGAACGTGTACTCGCCGCCCTGCCAAGCGGGAAAGTTCGTTCCCCAATAGTTGTTCATGAGCCAGGAAAAGATAGTGCTACTCTTCGGCTTGAACTCCGCAGGCCAATTGCCGCGCACAATGTCCCCGAAAGCCACCAGCGGCGCATCCACCGGAACCACGGTGACCGACGCGCTCGCGCCTGTAACGGAGGCCCAGTGGCGCGCGACGTACCATTCCCGGCTGCCCCCGGCCAGTTCGTCCTCCGCTGGATTCACCCAGCCGATCTGATTTCCGTACGTGAACGATGCATTCGGGATATCCAGAGGGAAGGCGATGTACGACGATTCGCGGCTCAGTACTCGGTCTTTGTGCAGGTCGTATCGAAACTCGACTTTCTTTTCCCCGTCAAACAGCACAATCTCTGTACGGATCTTGGGCGTGTTCGTGCAGGACGACTCGAGTACGATGACCGTCCCAAACGGAGCCTTCCGGATCTCGCGCACCTTGCCATCACTGGCCGCATGCACAGTTAGGACAGGTGGATTCAATCCGGCGCCATAACGGTAAAGACTGTTGTTCGGGATGTCATCTCCACCGGTGACATAAAGGTAACTTCCAAGCTTGTAGGGACTCGTGCGGTCCACCAATTCCTTGTTCAGTTCTTTGTCGAAAATGCTTGCGATCGCACCGGACCCAGCGTCGAGCGCAACTCGGTAGTACTGGTTCTCAATGACATCCGTTTTGCTTGCCGTTGAAGGCTCGATCTCTGCCTCCTTGCTCGCCTCAAGCGAGTACAACTTGTATCCCATCCCAGGGACATTCTTCGCTTCGAAGCGCACCCGCCGATAACCAGATCCGAAGCCCGGTAACGCAATCCCCTTCCCGATGAACAACACATCAAACGGAACCGCTTGCTTCGTGCTGTTGTCGACGATCCGGGTGCCGTTTGCCAGGTCAATCTCCACCATTCCATCTCGTTTCCAGCTCAGAGAATTGAGCACGGCGACAGAATTCTGCGCAGGAGAGAGCAATCCCGTGAGCTGAGCCGCACTCCGCTGCAACGACTCGTCAATCTGGCGCTTCGCCTCCACCACGCGCGCCCGCTTCAGCTGGATCTGATCTTCGCTCTGTTGATGTTCGGGCTGCGAAGTCGCTCCAACATAGGTCCAGGTATGCTCGTCGTAGGTCAATTCATTCAGCCAAGCCGCATTCAAAAGCGAGACATCCGGCCTCAACTGTGGTGAGAGCAACCCCGGTAACACTGAGAATTTTTCCGCGCTGAGGATGCGCTCCTGATTCTCCCGATGGATCGCCGTAAATTTCGCATCCGATCCATACCCGTCCTCCCAGTAGGGTCCGAAATCGCCACGATACACCGGGAACTTGTCGTTACCTTCCTTTTCAATCTGTCGCATGGCCGACTCGACTGTGGCGAACTCCAAATGCGGAAACGTATATTCCGCATTCCACGCACTAGGCAACTCGGCCTGCTCTTTGGCCAAGGGCGTGTTTTCGAGTTGCGAACCGAAGATCAGGGCACTGTTCGGCACGTAGTCTGGCCGGGTGTAGGCCTGCAGAAAAATCTGAAGCGCATCGCGCACGGATTCCATCCGCCACGGACTGCCGAATAGGGTGTGCATCTGCAAGTAAGCGCGCGAGTACCACATCAGTACGCGCCCACCGTCGGGCCCCTCCCAGTAGAAGGGTGACTTCTGGTTCCACCGCCCGAGCAGCATCACAGGCGCACGCCAACTGTTGCTAGCGCCCACAAAGTACTTGATTCCCGCATCGTGCAGAACAGAAGCGAATGCCCAGGTGTAGGAGGGAACGTCGACCGTCTGCCCGGCTTGCGGTTGCGGTAGGTTGTGCTGGAGGGCCAACTGGTGCGAGGGATAGAAGGTCCGGATCAGACCTTCCAGCGAAGCGTTCCCAGTATGCTGGTTTGCAAACTCAGGCGGGATTACGACCGCGCCCTTGCGAACGTAGTCGAGAAACTTTTCCTGCGCTTCTTTGGACCGCCCCGCCAGATATTGACTCGCGACCCACGATCCATCCAGCGTCCACCGGAACTCCGGCTTCTTCTGCATGATGCTGATCGCGTCATCAATCGACTGCGAGTGCAACTCCGCCACTTTGGCAGCGTAGTCAGTGAAGCCGACATCGAGATGCTCGTGCGGCACAATCAGGACTGTCCACTTCTTGGCGGCGCTGAGTTTTGCCTGAACCGTACGCGGCTTCCCAGAACCAGTAAGCGTTAGTGTCGCTGCCAGTTCTCCGGTCCACTCCGGCACCGAGAATTCGACCTTCCGCTCGCCGAAGTCTTCGCGCTCACCGGCCGGGAACTCCTTCCGGAATTGCTTTCCGGCCACCGCCAGTTCCAATGCACCCGTCGTAGGCGCTGAAGAGAACGACGCAAACACATCCACCATTTCTTGCAGCCCACCGGCGGACTTCCGATAGAAAATCGTGGGCTCGATCATCGCCGTGAAAGCGCCCGTATCGTAGTGCTCCGCAGGATCGTTCGACATCTCCAACCCGTCGTACACCACCCCTGTATGTCCCGGAGCAATCGCTCCCAACGAAGTCTGTTTCTCCGCCGGGTCGTCGAGCGCTGTCAGCACAATCGTGTTCTCCCCCGCTTTCATCCACTTCGCCGGTATCTCAACGACCTTGGTGTCGATTGAGGTCTGCGGGACGAACGTGCCTTCCCAGTCGCCAGCGGAATATTCCAGTTTTGGATGGAAATAGAAAAGACCGGCATGCCCATTCACTTCCACGCGCAAATGCGAAAGGCGAGGCGTTTCATACAGCACCGCGAGTTTCAGCCGATACAAACCTTTCGGCGGCTCTGCCAGATCAAATCGGATGGTGAACGGATGCAGCCTTCCCCCCGTCATTCCGTTGGCGGGCCCGGGCTGGAAGCGCAGCCAGTCATGATCGCCGCTCTTACCGACAACATAAACCGGATCGCTCTTCGGGTCCGCGTAGTCGATGTCCTGGCTGCGAAACTCCCCCGAAGAAGCGTTGAACGTGCCGATCCTCCACAGCACGTGGCCGTCCACCTGCGCCTGCGAATTAAGCGTCAACGGAAGCAGGCTCGCGACGGCCACCACCCACAGGATTAGTTTCAGTCGCATAGCTATCGAGGTTCGACTAAGCTCGGGTTCGTACGTAGGCCTTGATGGTCGCACACTGCTTCCCTTCCGACCGACCATGCGGCCGGATCGTGTAGCAACCAACAGCCGCCGGAACAATAAACGTCTCGGCAAAGTGCACGATGAAGGGCGCAAACGATCCGTTGGTACTTTCGACGATCGCCTCTTCCCCTTCGCACAGGTTCAGCACGTTCACTCCGCCGTTCGTGCAGTGCAACACTGTTCCCGTAAACCAGTGTCGCCGGGTTTCAATGAACTCGCGCTTGTGCAGACCGGTGCGTTCTTCCTTCCATCCGTCTCCAGAGCCGACCGCCGCCACCGCATTTACAAGTTGTTTCTGTACCCAGTCAGTTGTGCGAT
>DASRDJ010000214.1:0-2814 GCA_035652655.1 Terriglobales bacterium | reverse complement strand
GGGCATGGACGGCGGTGGCGCCCGTCAGAATCGTCGCCAGGATCAATGCCAAGGCGACCCTGAATCCGGGAACCGTCGCGAACTCTGGAATCATTCATTCTCCTCCCGCTGCCGGGCGTGGTTGCAGACCCTCGGCGCCCGGCCCATTGTTTGGGCCGCATAATTCGCAAAAATCAGGCGCTTCTGGAAAAAATAGGTCCGCGATGCTCCCGCCGGGATAGACACTCGCAGCAGGCAGGCACCATGATATCAACTTTGATGCTGATTCCGCCTGCGATGCCGCCCTAGCTAAAGGGTGTTGCTAAACCCCGATTCTCCAATCTTTCGCCTGAAAACCAATAATTTCGTGGACAAGGGTTGCCCGATGGCGTTGATTTGAATTGCCGGCTTGACCGGCAACTTGCCAAGCCCCGATCGGTTCCGGTGGCCCGTGGTTCTCCTTGCCGGGTGGACCAATATTGCGCGCAGTCAATCCACAATCCAGGACCGGAGATCCGAGTGGTCTAGTCCGAGCCCGATCGAACGCCATGCTTCCGACCACTGAACTTGTGGGCGAATCGGATGTGGCTTTGGTGCCTCGATCGAATGAGGATCCGGAGCTGGTGACAGGCTGGTAATTCCACTCGACTGCCTGAGTAAGGCTGAGGAACAGACACAGCAGTACGCAGTAGACAAGGGTCAGACGGAACCACGACGTCATTGCGAATCGGCCTCGCGGGCGCGCTGCAAATTACGCTCCTTATTCAACTCCGCCAGTTGGCGCAAACATTGCTGCATTTGTTGCCAAGCGGCCACGCCTTCTCGCGTGGCCTCCTCCGCTCCCTTGGGAACATAGTAGCCGGTGGTTTTGCCCTTCTCCCCGCGGTAGCTCACATTCAGATGCGGACCATGCTTGGGTCCATCGCCCTGACAATGACAGCCCGCTCGTCCGCAGGTGCGGTAAGTTTCCGAGAGCGTTCCAAAGATGGCGATCTCGGCCAGACCTTCGATCTCGCTCAGCAGCTTGCGTCGTTGGGCAGTACCCTCAACTGACCTGGCCATGGCCCCTCCGACGCGCTTGATCACGAGCGATGGAAAATAAATTCTTGGTAATCACGCACCAGCCCACGTAACGCTGAAATCCACGATCTCCTTTATAGGTGGCTCGCCGCATGGAGAAGGGATGCTTCAAGGTGCTGATGGTGGCTTCAATCCCCGCCCGCCAGCGTAGCCCGCGGCGAAACCAACGCTGTTTCTGCTGCTCGGCCCGTTTGGCCGAGAGCCGTCCGCGCGCTGGCAGTGCCACCTTCTTCACTCCCAGGGTTTGCGCCTCCCGCTCGTTGTTGGCGGAAAAAAATCCGCGGTCGCCGCTCGCCAGCTCCGGCGCTCGCCCGAAGCAAGCTTGATGTTGTTGCAGAGCCGGTATCCAGGCCGCCGTGTCGGCCGGATTGCCCGCGAGAACTTGGTAGCCACTCACGATACCGTTTTCCACCTCGTCAATCCGCACCAGCCTACCAAACTCGTTGGGCTTATGCGCTTTCCCTTTGCGAATGACTTCGGTGTACGCTTCGAACAGACTCAACACTTTGCCCTCCGCGTTGTTGTCGCCGCCCAAAACTCGTTGCTTGGTTTGGGTGATCACCTGCTCGACCAAAGGGAGAAAGTGTCGGAGCTGGCCGATCTGCGCTTCCACCCGCAGCAGCTTGCCTACCACCTTCAGTCGTTTCTTCCCCCATCGTTCGATCACCTTGCTGGCTTGTCGCACCACGCTCCGAGTCAATGCCAACAACTTCTGGTAGCTGTCCCGCATGCGCTGCTGGTTGGCCTGGGTCAGGCACTTGGCGGCACGGCTGATCTCCAGCAGACGATGTTTCACCGCGCGCGCGTGATGCACTACTTCCACGGCTCCCTGCTTACACTCGCCAGCGATGCGTTCGAGGCTGCGGCTGAGCACCCGGATGCCGTCGCCCAAAAGCGAGCTGTCGGTGGGGTAGTGAACGTTGCTTTCTACGACCGTGGTATCGGTGCGAAGTTTTTGTCCTTGGGCTACGCCTTGCTCGCAGGCCAGGCTGACCACCCGCTGATGAATCTCTTCGGTGACCGCCGGGCTCAGCAGGGCAAAAGTGCGGCTGAAGGTCGTGAAATCGGGAGTAGTCTCGGCATCGAAGCGGGTGAAGCGGCGGTAGACCAGGTTGCTGCGCAGCTCCCGTTCCAGATCGCGGAAGCTCCAGCCCTTCAGATGCTTCATGACACAGCAGCGCAGCAGACGATCGGGGGCGATTCCGGTTCGCCCGGTGCGTTTCGAAAGCGGGCTGCGTGTGGCCAGACATTGGCGGACCAAGTCCACCAGAGCGGTATCCTCGAGGAGCTGATCGACGGGATCGAGCAAATCATCTTTGAGCAGAGCCGCCTGCTGGGCCAAGGGGAAGTAGAATAGCCAGTCTTGGTGAGAGGTAGGGGCGATCATAATCGTACTCGAATGTATCGAGTAAGATAAAAGCAGTCAAGGAAAAAGAGTGGAAGCCGCCGAAGCCGCGCAATTTTCTTTGTAGAAATTAGCGAATGAAAGATGAACGAATCTGCAGATCCGCCTCGCCGCTGCGTCACCGACCCGCGTCAATCAAGGGCTTGAGCCCTGGGTTTTGCATCAGCCTTTAGCTAGTCAAATAGTGACGACCTTGAATCGCCGTCCGGGGTGTGCAAGCCGTGTGTTCAGTTCTAAAAACTGGTCGTGAGGCGCATAGCGACACTCCGCGACGGCCCGATGGCGTTGCCGGAGAAGAGACCACCGAAGTCGATGACATCGAGGATGTCAGTCAGATTCTGTCCGTCGAT
>DASRDJ010000213.1:0-4753 GCA_035652655.1 Terriglobales bacterium | reverse complement strand
TGGTAATCGCTAGCGACTTCTTACCAAATGCAGGCCGTACGATTTCTTTTCAGCGCGCCCCGCCCCCACGGCACTCTGCACCTCGGCCATCTGCCAGGGGAGGAGTGGAAAGGGAGACGCCCGTGCCGAATTCAGTGCCGCGCGGAGAAATGGCTCGCTTCCGTGTCGCAACTCTCAATGTAGAGGCACTCACCGAGCAGACCCATGTTCTCGCCAACTAGCGGATGGCGATCGCCGAGCCTCTTCTTTGCATATTCAACGCGCGCCGGTAAAACTCTTCGGCTTCCGGACACCAGCCGGAATTTTCCAGCACCGTGCCAAGCGCGGTTTCTGTGGTGGCGACGTCGAGATGGTCCTCTCCCAGCGTGCGCCGTCGTAGCTCATAAGCGCGCGTCAAGATGGGATGAGCCTGGTCGTAGAGTCAGAGCGCGAGGTAGGCGTTGCCGACGCTATCGAGCATGGCGGCCTGGACTTCAGGCTCGGAGGCCAACTCCGAATCGATTCTCTTTGCGCCCTGATCGAGAATTTCGCGGACGGTCACGCCATCAAGGAAAACAGAAGGATGGGCCCAACCCGACGCTTGTTTCAGGAAGAACCTTATTCTGTGGGTGCGTAGTAGATCGTACGTAATATTTTGGCATGCGTTAAAGGCACACCTTGATTTTTCATTAGAAACGCCAGCAAGTTGAATTCGGTGGGAGCAACGCGCACCACCTTGCCCGCCTTAAGGAGCAAGCGACGCCCAAGATCCAACTCAAGGTCGCCCGCGCTAATTGAGACCTCAGCGGCAGCGTTGTGGGCGTGAACTCGCCGCAAGACAGCTTGACGTCGTGCGGTCAACTCACCGAGGCGCCCAGCAACGCCAGATCGATGGTCTGCTCCTTTATTACCTCAAGTGCCTCTTCCGCACCGCGCGCTCCTGTGACAGTAAAGCCGCTGCTCCTCAGAGACACACGGAGCATTTCCCGGAACAGAGGCTCGTTATCCACAATCAAAACGCTGAATTGCTTTGTCGACATCATGTGAACTGCTGCAGGATTCTGACGGGTAACGCTGCTATTCGATCGTCGATAATTTTGTATTGGGAAATCGCTTATCCAATTCGAGATTCAATTCCAGGACATTCACCCGCGGTTCTCCGAGAAATCCCCATTGACGACCCTCGGTGTGGTTTGAAACCAACTCTCGTACCTGATCCTCATTGATTCCACGCGCTCTTGCGACACGCGCGACCTGAAAGGTCGCCGCCGCGGGACTAATTTCCGGATCGAGCCCGGATGCAGAAGCAGTCACCAGGTCGATGGGTACTGGAGCACCGAGATTTTCAGCACGTAAGGTGGCAGTGTCGCCTTGCACTCGCTCAATGAGCTTTTGATTGGTTGGCCCCAGCTGCGATCCGTTGGAGCCAGTAGGGTCATAGTTCACCGCCGAGGGTCGGGGATGGAAATAGGCCGGAGCCGTGAACGCCTGCGCAATAATCCGCGACCCGATCACCTTTCCATTGGCCTCGATCAACTGTCCGTTCGCCTTCTTTGGAAACAAAACCTGCGCGAGCCCAGTCACCACCAACGGGTAAATGATCCCCAGCAAAACAGTGGTCGCTATTGTCATCAAGATTGCGGTAACAATATTTTTCTTCAATGGAACTCCCTTACGCCAGCCCAACGCTGGTGATCAGCATGTCGATTAGCTTGATGCCAATGAACGGAATCCCGATACCGCCCGCTCCGTAGATCAGCAGGTTATTGCGCAACAATGCTGCGGCGCCCATGGGCCGATACTTGACTCCACGCAGTGCCAGCGGGATCAATGCGATGATGATGACTGCGTTGAAAATCACTGCTGAGAGAACGGCCGATTGCGGCGTTCGCAGGTGCATGATGTTGAGCGCGTTCAGCACCGGGAATGTACCCGCGAACATCGCCGGAATGATCGCGAAATACTTGGCCACATCGTTGGCGATGGAAAACGTAGTCAACGAGCCTCGCGTCATCAGCAGCTGCTTGCCGATTTCAACGACCTCAATCAGCTTGGTCGGATTCGAATCCAGGTCCACCATGTTGCCGGCTTCTTTGGCTGCCTGCGTACCAGTGTTCATGGCCACGCCCACGTCAGCTTGAGCCAGTGCTGGCGCATCGTTGGTGCCATCGCCTGTCATCGCAACCAGTTTGCCGTCCGCCTGCTCCTTCTTGATGAGGTCCATCTTTTCTTTGGGTGTTGCCTGGGCGAGGAAATCATCCACGCCAGCCTCGCGTGCGATGGCAGCAGCAGTCAGCGGGTTGTCGCCCGTGATCATGACGGTCTTGATCCCCATGGCACGCAATTGATCGAAGCGTTCGCGGATTCCACCCTTGACGACGTCTTTCAACTCGATCACTCCGAGTGCACCGCGGGCCTTCTCGGCAACCACCAGTGGTGTCCCGCCGGAACGCGCAATCTGCTCCACCGAGGCTTTCACCTCGGCAGGTACCGGGCGACCATTTTGAAACAGGTAAGCCTGAACCGCGTCGGCCGCACCTTTGCGGATCTCGAACCCATTGAGGTCGACTCCTGACATGCGCGTCTGGGCTGTGAAGGCAACAAAGTGGGCCTCGTGCGCGGCCAGCTCCCGACCTCGCAGGTTGTACTTTTCCTTGGCCAGAATCACAATGGACCGCCCTTCCGGAGTTTCATCGGCGAGCGAGGACATTTGTGCCGCGTCGGCAAGTTCCTTCTCACTGACGCCCGGCGCCGGAATGAACTGTGCAGCCTGCCGATTTCCCAGGGTGATGGTGCCCGTTTTGTCGAGTAGTAGAGTGTTGACGTCACCGGCGGCTTCTACCGCTCGACCGGACATCGCCAAGACGTTGTGTTGAACCAGGCGGTCCATACCTGCAATCCCGATCGCCGAAAGCAATCCGCCGATCGTGGTGGGGATCAGGCACACCAGTAGCGAGACCAGAACAAAGACGGTCTGCGGAGAGCCGGAATAGACAGCAAATGGCTGCAGCGTGACCACCGCGAGCAGAAAAATAATCGTCAAGCCGGACAGCAGGATGTTGAGGGCAATCTCGTTGGGAGTCTTCTGACGTTCTGCGCCTTCCACCAGAGCAATCATTCGATCCAGAAACGTCTCGCCGGGATTCGAAGTGATCTTCACCTTGATCTTGTCAGACAGAACGCGTGTGCCGCCTGTGACTGCAGAGCGGTCCCCACCTGCCTCCCGGATGACCGGCGCAGATTCACCGGTGATGGCGGACTCATCGACGGAGGCGACGCCTTCGACGATCTCGCCATCCGACGGAATGAATTCACCTGCCGCCACGAGCACCATATCCCCCGTGCGCAGCTTGGAACTTGGGATCTTCTCCACCTGGCCATTGCTTCCCGCTAGTCGGTTGGCGATTGTCTCCGAGCGAGCCTTACGCAGGGTGTCCGCCTGTGCCTTACCCCGGCCTTCCGCCATAGCTTCTGCGAAATTCGCGAACAATACCGTGAACCAGAGCCAGAACGTGATCTGCAGGTTGAATTTAAATGCACCGCCACCTCTGAAAAGCAAAACCGTAGTAATCACGCTCCCGATTTCGACGACGAACATGACAGGGTTACCCATCATCTTGTGCGGGTTGAGCTTGAGAACCGCGTCCCAAAGCGCGCGCCGGACAATCTTCCATTCCCAAATTGCTTTATTTTTCTTCGCCATAGTGGAATCCTAAAAAGTCTTGCCCGCACCCATGAGCAGGTGCTCAAGGATCGGACCGAGGCTCAGAGCCGGGAAAAATGTAAGCGCTCCCACAATCAGAATCACTCCGATCAGCAAGGTCGTGAACAAAGGAGTGGTCACCGGAAACGTACCCAGTGAGGGTGGAACGAATTTCTTCTGAGCCATATTGCCGGCAATGGCCAGCATCGGAATGATCATCAGAAACCGCCCCGCCAGCATGGTCAAGCCCATGGTCGCGTCGTACCACAGCGTGTTTACGGTGAGCCCGCCAAATGCCGATCCGTTATTGCCGGCCCCCGACACGAATGCATACAAGATTTCAGTAAAGCCATGTGGTCCAGGGTTCAATATGCTGGATGTCCCGAATCCCTTCACGCTCGAGATCGCAGTGAAGGCCAGGATGACAAGAGGAAACACCAACACGACCAGCATGGCCATCTTGACGTCATAGGCTTCGATCTTCTTACCCAGATACTCGGGAGTGCGCCCCACCATCAGGCCAGCAATAAACACGGCCAGAACAATGTAGATCAGCATCCCGTACATCCCGGCTCCAACTCCACCGAAGATGATTTCGCTCAACATGATGTTGACGAGCGGCACCATGCCGCCGAGCGGCGTATACGAATCGTGCCATCCGTTGATCGCACCACAGCTGGCATCGGTGGTCACGGTCGCAAACAGAGCGGAACTGGTGATTCCGAACCGGGTTTCCTTGCCTTCCATATTGCCGCCCGGCTGCATCGCGGTTGCGTGTTGATCGACTCCAGCAAGCAAAGGATTCCCGCGCGCCTCGGCCCAGTAGGCAGTGGTAACGCCCGCGAGAAACAAGATGGCCATGGCCGCCCACACCGCCCATCCATGCCGCTGTGAACCCGTCATCCGGCCGAGCGTGTACGTGAGACCGGAGGACACTGCGAAGATTGAAAACAGTTCGATCAGATTCGACAACGGCGTTGGGTTTTCAAACGGATGGGCACTGTTGGCATTGAAGAATCCGCCTCCATTCGTTCCCCACTCCTTGATGATCTCCTGCGACGCCACCGGGCC
>DASRDJ010000212.1:0-2537 GCA_035652655.1 Terriglobales bacterium | reverse complement strand
GCATTTTCAGTCAATTAGGATGATCCGGTGATGGCGACGGAAAAACTCAGGCGTGTGGGGCTGGCGCGCGCGCTCTCGAAGCTGGGATTTTGTTCGCGCTCGCAAGCGTTCGAAATCATTCGCGGCGGGCGTGTGCGGGTGAATGGCTCGGTGACAAAGAATCCGGAGTCGCCGGTCCGGCTTGGGCGGGACCGGCTCGAAGTGGATGGCGAGCCCGTTGCCTCGGCCGAGCTTGTCTACCTCGCCATGAATAAGCCGCGCGGGATTGTGACTACCGCCGCTGACGAAAAGGGCCGAGGCACCGTATACGAGTGTCTTCCCGAAAACGTCCCTTGGGTCGGGCCCGTTGGCCGACTGGACAAAGCGAGCGAAGGTTTGTTGCTGCTGACCAACGACTCCGAGTGGGGCGCGAAAATTATTGCTCCCGAAACGCATCTGGAAAAGACGTACCACGTGCAGGTGGACCGGGTCGCCGATGATGACCTGCTTGCGGCGATCGTGCACGGCGTACGCGTGGACGGCGATCGCTTGCACGCACAGCGCGCCCGGCTGCTTCGTCATGGAGCGAAGAACAGTTGGATCGAAATTGTTCTCGACGAAGGCAAAAATCGTCAGCTCCGGCGATTGCTGAAGGCATTCGGCGTGGAAGTCTTGCGGTTGGTGCGCGTGGCGATTGGCCCGTTCGAGCTTGGGAAATTGCCGAAGGGGGAAGTGCGGGCCTTGACCATGGAGGAGAGAGTCGCCATCGACAAGGCAATCCGACGATCGAAAGCGTGACGAAATGATCGCCTCGCTCAGCGGTTGCTATGCGTGGGCGGTTACAGGACCTTTCGGCCTTGGCGGAGTTGATGGTGGGGAAGATGGCGAGGCCGGTGTTTCGCTCGAGCGGGACGCTAAGAGTTCAGGAAGAATCCCGCTGTTTTCCGGAATCAGGGTGATGCGAGCTTTGCTGTCGAGAATCTTCTGGATTTCAAGAATCTCGAAGACGGCGGCCTGCACCTCTGGGTCGGAAGCAACCTGGTTCAGAGCCTCGCCCACGATGCGCGGCCGCATAGCGGCGGCCTTGGCGAATTCCACGGCGGCCTGCCGCTCTGCCGTGCTGGTGATGATGCTGACCTGATTGGCGCCATCCTGTTTGATCGAAGAGGTCACTTGGCGCAGGCGGTTGACGACCTTCTCCTCGATCTGCCTGATCATTTGGGCGTCGCGAAAGTGCACCTTGCGGATGTAGACCGACCCCAACTGGTATCCCCATTCATGTGACTGCGGGGAAACTTCGGTCCGGACGGTCTGGCTCATGGTGTGGCGGTTCTGCAGCAGGTCGGCGAGCTTCAGGTTGCTGAGGCAGCGGACGGTGGAGTTGCTCACGTTGGTCGCGAGCGAGCCGCGCGGATCCGCGTTTTTGAACAGGAAGGAGATGGGATCGCTGATGAACATCTCGTACCAGATGCCGATGCCCATGGGGGCGCCTTCTTCGGAATTGACCGGCTGGCTGCGCAGATACTGCTGATCGATGCGCATGTCGAGGACATAGAGACGTCCGAGCCAGCGGACAATCGGCGCCTTCAGCCCAAGCTTGAAAAGAAGAATGTGCAAGCCGGGCTCATTGATGACAGCGACCACCTTGCCAAACAGAACGTAAACGTAGCATGTACGCTCCTCCACCACGGCGTAGAAGCCGAAGAACCGCAGCAGCCAGAAAATCACGGGCACGAGGACGAAGCAGGCCATGAACGTGATAATTGCAGCGATCAGGAGGTTCATCGCTTTGTCTCCATGACAACCTGCTGTGCACTTCCAAAAAGGCCGAGTCGGACATTGCGCACGTAGGCGCGCAAGGCACCCTCGCCAGTGGTTTTCAATTCGGATAACTGACTGGCCAGAGAGATGAGGGGTTGAACCTCGGCCTGGGCTTTTAGAGTTTCGATCTCCGCTGCGCGCTTGGACTGTTCGATGCGCTGATCGGCAGTGGCCTGCGCGAGGCTGATATCGGAAGAAACCATGTTGTGCGCGGTGTTGATGGCAGCGAGGGCGGACTCAACTTCCGGCGGCGGATCGATGCCGGTAATCAGCGAGGCGTCGAGCACAATGCCGTAGCGCGCCTCGGACGAACTGCATTCGCGATCCATATGTTCGTTGAGGTCGCGAAGATTCTTGCGGAGATCGTTGATGGAAATGCCGCTGCTGCTGGTGTCGCTAGCGCCAGCCACGGCGGGAGCTTCGAAGGTTGCGATGCGTTCGCGCAGGACAGAGACGAAGTAGCCCATCACATGTGAGATCGGGCGCTTGACGGCGAAAACATTCGCATACAGATTGCGCTCGGAGATGTGGTAGCGGATCTGGCCGGTGAGTCCGGTATTGAGTTGATCCTTAGTAACGGCCTCCACGACGGTGCCGGATTGATTGGCGCCGGGCACATCGGGATCGAAGGCCATGTTCACGGTCTGGGTCGCGATCGAAACTTTGCAGATCTTCTGCCAGGGCCACTTGAAATAAGGTCCGCCGGGCATGATCACGCGCACCTGAGGATACTGGTA
>DASRDJ010000211.1:0-5521 GCA_035652655.1 Terriglobales bacterium | reverse complement strand
TCGACGGACCCAGCCGGGTAACCCGTCGATGAGACGATCGCCCCGTGAAGTTGATCGAGTGCCGCCGTCCAGCCGGGGTCCGATGCGCCCGAACCTCCGCAGGCGGCCGCAACACACAGCATTGCCGAAATCGACCATCTTCGAAGGCTTGTGAATGCGCTGGTCTCCATTAGCAAGCTCCACTATGCCACCAGCGGTCATCGAGTACATCAGGGCTTGTCTCTAGTGCCTGGCCTTGTCCCCTGCGTCGGGGCGGTACGCATTTATACGGACCCGAGCGCGCATAAATGCGAATACCTCGACCCCAATTCGGCGAGCAGGATACACGCACAGGAGTTTAGGAGAACGCCATGCGGCATCCGATTCGTCGCCTTCTACTGGCGGTGAAGTCACTCGATGTCCCAGACTTTGCCGCGGGAAAGAAGGCCGCCCAGCTCGCTCGAGGTTTAAAGGCTGAACTGTGCTTGTTTCACGCGCTGACCGAGCCTCTCTATGTGGAGGTTATCTCCTTCAGCAAGGATCCGTTCATCCAGGCGGAAGAAACGACACTCGCGGAGGTTAGGAGCCGCCTCGAGAAAATGGCCGATGCCCTTCGGGCAGAAAATCTGAAGGTAACCACGGCAGCGGCTTGGGACTACCCGTCACACGATGCCGTAATCCGAACCGCGCTGCGACTCGGCGCGGACATGGTCGTGGTTGACTGTCCTCGACGCACGCACACAGCGCCTTGGTTCCTCCACTTCACCGATTGGGAACTGTTGCGCAAGTGCCCCGTGCCGGTTCTGCTCGTCAAGAACCACGAGGTTTACCACCGGGCACCAGTTCTCGCTGCACTCGATCCCGACCATGTCTACGGTAAACCAGCAAGCCTTGATTTGGACATTTTGGACTACGCTTCGAGTCTGGCCTCAGCGCTAGAGGACCAGGTGCATGCCGTCCACGCATTCAATCCGATCCCCGACATGGCGGCCAGCCAAGTCGTCATTCCCCAAGCAGTCGCTGAAGCGGGGCAACAAGCGTACACGAAAGCTCATGATGCCCTTGACCCGATACTGGATCGAATGGGGATTTCGCAGCGCCATCGCCACATCCAAGAGGGCTTTGTCATGGATGTCATCGAGAAGGTAGTTCGCGCCACGGGAGCCCAGATGCTCGTCATGGGGGCCATCTCGCGCTCCGGACTTAAGGGGCTGCTGATCGGGAACACGGCAGAGCGCATGCTCGATCGACTGCGCTGCGACTTGTTGATCGTGAAGCCCTCGGACTTTCGTCATCCGGTAAGCGACTTCCCGCGCGGCGCTCAGATTGTGCCTTCCCCAGCTTTGGCAGCGGCGCTCGGCGCCATTTCCTAATCACCGCCACTAACGCGTTGACAGGGCGGCATCCGGCTCTTGGCTAGGGGCCGGATTCCTTTGGACATTCCGTCATGTTTAGCTGGGTTCAGGTTAAAAGCCGCCTGCGCATCCCCTAGCGCGCGTCGGACCCGGTCTAATCACCGGTGTCGCTGACGACGATCCGAGCGGCATCGCGACCTATTCCCAGGCCGGGGCCCAGTCGGGCTCAACATGCTATGGACGATGCCTCTTACCTTCCCGCTGATGGCGGCGGTGCAATCATCTGTGGACGCATCGGCCGGGTGACGGTCACGGCACTGGCCTTCAACGTCAAGCAAAGCTTCCCCGCCTGGGTCGCTATGACCGCCGTGAGCCTGTTATTGATCGCCTACCCAAGCAGTAGACCCAGGAGAATGCGCCTCTGCGTCGGCGCCGAAGACCGAGTATCGGAATCCATCAAGTACACCGTTCCGGTAAAGAACTCTCACAACAAATCCACACGAGTGCTGCACCACTTAACGGGCGAATAGAGCACTGACAGACTTTTCGGGATCTTTGACCGGCGGCCGCCTCTTGCGGTACGTATTGGTCCTCATAGCTACGAACGATTCGCGTGGCAAAGTACCCCCTGCAGGCCCTTTGGCGAGTGGGATCCAAATGAAAATCCTGGCAGGCGGCATACACACCGAAGACGCCGTCGAGTTCCGCAAGCGGCCAAAGGACGCTGTTCGCGCACCTAGCGAGCTCTGAAGAGCATCGAAAATTGTGAATGTGGTCGTGTCCAGTTCCTCAAGTGCTCAAGGCGGCCACGCGCGCGGCGCCGGGTTGGATCTGAGCGGGTTTTCCGGGCTAGATGACCCGGAAGCCCGCAGACGACACTCGTCTGATGGTCCCAACGAGCTTCCATCGAGCAAAGCGCGCGGACCGCTTACCATCGCGATCGAGGTAGTCAGGGAACCCATGTTCGTGTTGTTGGTGGCCGCCGCCGGCTTGTACTTTCTGATGGGCGAACTGGGGGACGCACTGGTACTGCTCGCTTCGGTCCTGATTGTCATCGCAATTACGATCGTCCAAGAGAGACGCACGGAGCGTGCTCTGGATGCACTTCGCGATTTGTCGAGCCCGCGGGCGTTCGTCGTGCGGGGCGGTCAACGCCTACGCATTGCCGGCCGCGATGTCGTACGTGGCGACATTCTATTGCTTTCCGAGGGCGATCGGGTGTCTGCGGATGCGATTCTGCGTCGCTCCACAAATCTAAGCGTGGACGAATCCTTGCTCACCGGAGAATCGGTACCGGTACGCAAGTCATGCTCGACTGAGGCGCAAATCCTAGAGCGTCCAGGGGGAGATGGTTTGTCCTCAGTTTTCTCCGGTACCTTGGTTACTTCGGGGCAGGCCGTTGCTGAAGTCGTTGCCACTGGCCTGCGTAGCGAGCTCGGCCGAATTGGGGGGGCACTGCAGAGGATTGCGCCCGAAGCAACGCCCCTGCAGCGGGAAACGGCAAGAATTGTCCGCATCGTGGCCGTAACCGCACTCATAGCATGTGCCCTTGTCGTCGTGACCTATGCGGCTTTGCGCGGAGGGAGCTGGGAAGTCTGGAAGCAAGGATTGCTGGCAGGCATCGCAATGGCGATGTCCCTGCTGCCTGAGGAGTTCCCAGTCGTATTGACGATCTTTCTTGCGCTGGGCGCCTGGCGGATCTCCCGTAATCGCGTCCTGACCCGGCGAATACCGGTCATCGAGACCCTGGGTTCGGCAACTGTACTGTGTGTCGACAAGACAGGCACGTTGACGAGGAATCAGATGACCCTCGTGGCACTGGCACTCGACGCGGACATGGTCCGGATCCGAGAAACGACCAGAGCACTGCCCATCGAGTTCCAGGCCTTGCTCCAGACCGCCGTTCTGGCAAGTAAGCCCGATCCGTTCGATCCCATGGAGCGGGCTCTTCATGTGACCGGCGATCGATTGCTTGATTCGAGCGAACTGCCGCAGCCCGATTGGTTCATCGAGCGGGAGTACCCGCTGACGGCGGAACTGCTGGCAGTAAGTCACGCTTGGCACAGGGGTGCTGACGGCGCGGTGATCATTGCGTCCAAGGGTGCCCCTGAAGCCATCGCTGAATTGTGTCAGCTGTCCCCGGAACGACGCGCCCAACTGGGAAAGGAAGTCACAAGGCTCGCATCGCAGGGGTTGCGGGTCCTGGGAGTTGCCAGGGGAGACTGTACATCCGACACGCTCCCGCAGGAGCATCGGCAACTTGAGCTTGAGTATGTTGGCCTCGTAGCTTTCGAGGACCCCCTGCGAGACAAAGTGCCGGCAGCCGTCGCGGAATGCCGCAGCGCAGGTATTCGCGTTGTCATGATCACGGGTGACTACCCGGAAACCGCGCGCAGCATCGCGCGCCAGGCGGGGCTGGCTGACCCGGAAACGGTGCTTACCGGTGAGGAACTCGAGCGTCTGGCGGACAGCGAGCTGGCAGCGCGCGTTCGCGGAACCCAGATATTCGCCCGCGTTGTACCCGAACAGAAGCTGCGTCTAGTGATGGCCCTTAGAGCAAACGGCGAAATCGTTGCCATGACAGGCGATGGAGTAAACGATGCGCCGGCGCTGAAAGCTGCGCATATCGGGATTGCCATGGGCTGCAGGGGCACTGACGTGGCCCGCGAGGCTGCCTCTATTGTTCTCCTCGACGACGACTTCTCCTCGATTGTGGCCGCAGTGAAAATCGGCCGTCGGATCTACGACAACATTAAGAAAGCAATCACATTCATCCTTGCCGTACACGTCCCGATCGCGGGACTTTCGATTGTCCCGGTATTCCTGACGAGCTGGCCGCTCCTCTTGCTCCCCGTGCACATAGCCTTTCTCGAGCTGATCATCGATCCTTCTTGTTCGCTGATCTTCGAAGCGGAGGAAGCCGAAGGCAATATCATGCGCCGCCCTCCACGCAGCCCGACGGATCGGCCATTTTCGCCCGCCACAATAGGCTTCGCGGCACTTCAGGGACTCAGCGTGCTCGCGGTCTGCTTAAGCATCGTCGCAATCGCGCATCCAGGCCACGGGCCGGACGCGGCGCGCGCACTATCCTTTGCCACACTGGTCGTATCGTTCCTGACCATCATCCTCATCAATCGCTCGTGGACTCGGCGAGTCGTAAGCATGCTTCTGGTTCCAAACCCGGCGTTATGGTGGGTGGTCGCCGGAACCGCCTTGTTCCTGACGGCGGTTCTGACTGTGCCGCCGTTGCAGGAGCTGTTCCGGTTCGCGCCGTTGCACGCAAACGATCTCGCGCTGAGCCTGGCCGCAGGAATTATCTGCCTCTTATGGTTCGATCTAGTCAAAGTGTTGTGGCTGGGAACACGATTTAGTGCTTTCGTGCCTCCGGCGTAAAGTGCCAAGTTGGGAGGCTCAGTTGGGCAAGTTGAAGTCCCCAGAGGGTTCACCCCGTTTCAGCGATGGAGCGTACGGGAATCCTCAGCGAGTTCAGCGGCCGAGCATGTGAGCCGTCCCTCAGTTACGCCCTCTCGCAGAAAATCGTTCGCGCTTGCGAGGGCGACTTCGATTGCTTGGAACTTCTCTAGGGCGTGTGCGACGACCGTCGTCGCCGCTCTGCCTTTGGCAGTTAGCTTACGAGGCTGAAAATCGCGCTACGAAAACCGGGGGACTTCCCCGCGCCCGTATTACTCCGTCATGTTCCAGTCAGCGTCAGAGTGATACCGCCAAGCGCGCTGATGACGACAACAAGCAATGGGGGGGCCCGCCAGGCCGAGAGGAGAACAAAGCCCACAAGCGCCAGCCCAAAATCACCGGGCGTGCGTACAGAACTCGTCCAGAGTGGGTTATAGAGCGCCGCCCCTAGCAGACCGACCACCGCTGCGTTAACACCGCGCATGATGGCTTGGGCGACCGTACGTTTTCGGAGTGATCCCCAAAAAGGCAGAACACCGAGAAGGATCAGCATGCCGGGAAGGAAAATGCCGATCAGACCGAGTGCGGCACCTACCAGCCCGTGCGGTGAGACCTTAACGACGGTACCCAGATAGGCTGCGAACGTAAAGAGCGGCCCCGGAACCGCCTGCGCGGCACCGTACCCAGCGAGGAAGGCGTCATCGGTTACCCACCCGGGGGCCACAAAAGCCTCGCGCAGCAAGGGCAACACGACATGTCCGCCGCCGAATACCAGT
>DASRDJ010000210.1:0-57799 GCA_035652655.1 Terriglobales bacterium | reverse complement strand
GTCAAACCGCACGATGTGATGACCTTAGTCTTCGTTTCATCGCTTCTGATCGCCGTGACGCTCTTCGCCAGCTATATCCCTGCTCGCCACGCCACCGAGATTGATCCCATGGAGACGCTTCGGCGCGAGTAGGTCGCTTATAACCCTGCTTCGTACCGTGATAGCAAGTTGGCAACCCCTCTGGGAGCAACTATGCTTCGCCGCTAATCGACCTTTTGTTGCGGGTGACCCGTCGGACCGGCCATCCCGAAGCACCTTCGGTGTACGAAACCGCCCGTCCGGCGCCCCTTTCGCGGGTCTACGACGGTACTACGACTATCGTGTAATTCACAGGTACCTGGGGCTGCTACAATCGCCCACAAAGTAGGTTACGCGATGAACCTCCTCCCCAAGGTCGTCTGGATCTCTCTCCTGGTAGCGGGCTTCTTCCTCTCCCTAACCCCGGCAAGTACCGCGCAAAAGGCCCAAATTCGCCATGTTGCGGTCGTGAAGTCGGGTGATGGTCTGCAAATTGAAATCCAAACCAGTCAGCGCGTCATGCCGCTGACCCAGGTGGTCACCGACCCCGATCGCCTGATCATCGATTTTTCCGACGCCGTGCCCGGCCCGGACCTCCGCGCGTTAACCGTGAATAAGGGCCTCGTAAAGGGCGTGCGCATCGGCCGCGTGACTATCAATCCACCCGTCACGAGGGTAGTGGTGGATTTGAAGGCGCCGCTGCCGTTCCAGCTCTTTCCGTCGAGCAAGTCGGTCATCGTGAAGCTTGGAGAGGCCAGCACGGTCGTAGCGGCGGACCCGGCAGCTGAGCCTGCGGCGACGTCAGAGCCTCCGTCTGCGCCTGCGCCCGAGCCAACTTTGTCGGTGCGTCCCGCGACGGCCGCTCCCGTGTCCGCGATCCGGCCGGTTTCCGTGAAAACGACCAGGTTTGCGCAGATTCCGTCTCCGGCTCCTGCAGCCGTGGCGGGCATCACCGTCTCACGCTGGCCGGTTGGTTCGGGCAATGCACAGGTCAAGAAAGTTGCCGTGTTGAAATCCGGTGACGCTACGGAAATCGAGATTGAGACCAGTCAGCGCATCGAGCCTGCGGTGCAGACCGTGACCGGGCCCGACCGCCTGGTTATCGACTTTCCGCAAGCATCACCCGGCCCGCAGTTGCACGCGATGACCGTGAATCAGGGAGAAGTGAAGGGTGTGCGGGTGAGCCTGCTCAGCGCGAAGCCGCCCGTGACTCGGGTCGTGCTCGATTTGAAGTCCGCGCAGGTGTACCAGGTATTTCCATCGGCCAAGTCGGTGATCGTGAAACTACCCCTGGCCGCGGGAGGCACTCTGCCGCCCTCCGCTCAGAGCATTACGGCAGCCGGTGCCGCCGCGCCTCCTCCGCCAGTCAAGAAGGTGGAGGTCACTCTCCAGGACGATAAGTTGAGGCTGGTTTCGAACAAGGCTTCGCTGGCGGAGGTGTTGAACGAACTCCGCACGCAGTTGAACGCGGACATTGGCGTGCCGGTGGGGGCGGACCAGGAAATTGTCGCCGTCATGCTGGGACCCGGGACGCAGCGCGAAGTAATTTCGAAATTGCTGGAAGGCTCGCGCTACAACTTCATCATCGTGGGCACGGATGCCGACGCCAACAAAGTCGAGCGCGTGATTCTCAGCCCGAAATCGCCGGGAGGCGTGGTCTCCTCGGTCCCGAGTTCCGAGGAAGATGCCACTCCGGTTGCCCAGATGCAGGCGCCTCCGCAGCGCAGCGTGGGTGCGCCGCCGCCTCCTCCAGCGCCAGTAGTCGACGATGACTCACAGCCGCAAGGCGACTCGATGCCGCCCGACACGACGCCGCAGCCCGGAGATCCTCCGGCGCCGCCAAACTAGACTGAAAGATCTTGATTATTGGTGAATCAGGCGTACGGGTATCGCCGAACTGGCAGACACCGGTGCGGCCGTAGCCGTGGCTCCGCAGCCGATCACGTTAACCACGGTCACCTGGAATTCGCCCGCCTTCGGTCCGCCGCCGCCCGCGAATGCCTGGTTGATGAAGACCTGCAGAAAACCAATGATGTTCACCGGCCCTGCCGGAGCGGCTCCTCCACCCGTCGTATCGTCATAGACGGGCACAATCACCAGCGAATCACTGGTGGTCACCGGGTCATTGGCTGACAAAACCGTTCCCGCCAGCGGGTTGTTGTTTCCGACTTCAATCTGCATTGGATAACTGATCGGTAAAGTAAGGCTATCCATCCCATTGCCCGGCCTCTGATGTATCAGGCACTCAACGCCATTCTGCGCCGGACCGCCTCCGCCATCGGGGTAGACGGTTCCATCGATCGTCAACTGGTTTACCCCAGGCGCGGCTGGCGGAGCGGTACCGCACGAGATCGGGGTCGGATTGCAGCACGAGGTGTCATTCTCGAAATTGGTGCCGCCACCGCAGGCAGCGGGACAGGAATTGGTGGCTGCTGGCATTTGCGCCGGGTAGTAGTAGAGCCTCAAACCGCCGCCACCGGGACCCACGATAGGGGGCTGCGCTGCGCAGCCCGGACCCGGACCCGGCCCACAATTTGAAATCATCTGAAATTGTTCGCCAATGATCCCGCCGGGAGCCGCGCCTGGATTCGTGATCGCACCCGTGGCGGTATTGAAGAAGGGCGCTCCCGTCCCTCCGCATCCGCCTCCCGCATGGATTGGATCGCAGTTAGGGACGATGAACGGCTTCACGCAACGAGCGATGACGGGAGCTGTGGCTCCGCCGGTAATGGTGGTCGAGTTGGACGGATTGAATCCTTCAGCACTTGCAGTCGCGCGCACAGTCAGCGCCGCGCGGCTCCAGATACGCGAAAAGAAAGTGGGTAGGTTTGCATTCTGAATTGTTACGCTGACTTGCGGATTGATTGCAAAACTGGGTGCGCCAGCATTCGGAAATGCTACGGTCACGTCAGCGGCCTGAATCGGACGTCCGGCAATCACACTCTGCCGCGCGACATCTTTTGCAGCGGTGGTGGCAATCGTTTGAGCAGTCGTTTGTAGTGCCGCATTCGCAGGATCGCCGGTCACGCCGGCATCCACCAGCATCTTCGCGGCGACCAAGGCTGCGGAGTCGGCGGCGCGTTGCGTCTCGCTGCGCGCGGAATACAGTGTTATCACGTCAATCGCGAGGGCAACGATGCCTAGCATGCTCAACATGGCCAGTACCACCAGGACCATCGTTACGCCGCGCTCGCCGTGTTTTGGATCTCGCTTCGTTCTGCGTCGGATCATGGGCATCCTCACATCTGGTTCGCCATCATAGACGCAACAGAAATCTGGGTGGTTCCAGGATAAATTGCCGTCGGCAACATCACCGTGACGATGCGGTTGAACTGCCACTGGTACGGATACAGCAGCGTCACCTGCGTATTGATCATCTTGATTGAATTCCCGCCCGCAGTCAGCGTGCTGGTGAAGACGTATCCGCGATCCACCGAGAGAACCAGGTTGCCCGCGCTGCCACAAGACGTCGTGAACGTCCACTTCCACGGAGTGGCGGCGCCCGCCGGCGCGGCAGCCGTTGTTCCCAGCCCGCAATCGGGCAGCTTACTGCTCAGTAACGCACTGGATACCGTGTCACGAATTGCCAGGATGGATGGAGGAGTCGGATTAGTCAGGTCCGCGGTCGGTTGGCTCGCGCCCATGCGCGCCGCCTCGCGCGCAATGTTCGTAACTTTCTGCTTCATGTTGTAGGCGTTGCCAAAATCGAAGATGCCCACCACCATAACGAGCAGCAGCGGCAGCGCCACGGCAAATTCAGCAATCTGCGAGGCACTGGTCTCGCGGCAGACGGACGCCCCTGCTCTCAGGACCGGTGCAATTTTGCAAGTGAGCTGCATTACTGGTTCTCGACGCGCATCTGTGCGGTTGCCTTCATCTGCAAAGTGAAGGACTGGAATGGGAGGTTGAATCCGTAGGGATACTGGAACGCGACCGAGGTCCCGCACTGCGAAGCCCCACCGCTGGTCGAAATATTTACATTCTGCTGCACGCAGATCGAAGGCGTCGCCGAAACGCCTGCGGGATCACAGGCCACCGCGCTTCCGCAAGCAACCGATCCGCACGCGCACGCCGCTGGAGTTAAAACCTGGACCCTCGCAGGATCAAGATGCGAAGCTTGCAGAACGGGTGCCACGACGGTGGTGGCGATCTGATCTGCCGTCAAAGTTGTATTGCTGCACGTGGCGCAAGTGGGAGCCACAGCCGCGCGCGCACCTTGCATGGCTGCCTGCGTGATGGTTCCGTAGATGTTGTAGGCGCGTCCGAAGAAGAAGATTCCCAGCAGCACCGTAAACAACAGGGGCAGCACCACGGCAGTCTCGGCAATCTCCGCACCCGCCGTTCCGAACAGAATTCGCTTTACCAGTTTCATATCTTCCTAGACCGCGCCAAACGCGCGCCGCACACCGAACAACAACACCGTGAAAGCCACCGCCACGCCGAACGGAATCTTCACGGCGTCAGGATTGTCGAGCGAAACCTCCGCACCCGGCAGGTGAAGCGTGACGAAGGCCCCCAACATGCGCCCCATGTTTCCGATCGCCTGCCGCAAGCGCCCCTTGTAGATGATCAGCACTAACGCCATGACTCCGGCGACCAGCATCGAGCCGATTAAAACCGCCACGAGCCGCGTTGGCCCGAGGCATGCGCCGATGGCGCCGATTAACTTCCAATCGCCCGCGCCGAGCGCCTTGATCACCACAAACGGCAGCAGAACAGCCAACCCGAGTCCCGCACCCAGCAGGGAAGACTTCGCTCCCGGCCAGCCAGCAGCGATCGCGTTCACTGCAATTCCGGCCACCAAGCCGGGCACTGTCAACCAGTTCGGGATCCGGCGGTAGCGCCAGTCCATTACACCCGCCCAGGCGGCCAGAAATACGGCCAGGATCCACCCGCTTGGCAACATCATGCCGAGCCTTGGGACGCCAGTTGTGATGGATTCGGAAAATACGTCACGAGGCTCCTGAAGAGCGAAAACCGAGCCATGCGGCGAAAACGCCCGCTGATGGCCGGATTCTCACATAGGGGATTAGGCAAGTCAATGCGGAGGAAGGACAGGGGGTAACCATCTTTAAGGCGGCGCCCAAACAACTACCGCCGAGATCGCCAAGGACGCCGAGGGAACAAGTGTTCTCGGCGCTCTCGGCGTGCTCGGCGGTAAAGACTTCCGGGCCGCTCATGGACAGCGATGAATCTGCTACTGCGAGACCGCCTTCGGAGCGTTGTGCTCGGCGATCACTTGTTTCGCGTGATCTTCCAGCGCCCGGGCTTGCGGGAGCAGGTCGAGCGCCTTGATGATCTGCGGATCGTTTTCCGCGCGAATCTTCAGGCCTTCGTCCTGACCGAACTGGTCCACGAAGACTTCACTCTTGATGCTATAGCGGAGCCAGTCATTGTTCTCAACCAGATCCTGCTCAGTGTAGGGAATCTTCTCTTCATCGAGAAATTTCCGGAATTCCTGCATCAGGCCATCGTCGACCGTGAAGGTCTTGGCGACCGTGTTCTTGACCACATAGCGCTTCGCGAAATTGAAGAACGCGTAGTGCTGAAGCAGCGTGTCCTGGAAGTGATTGCTCTTCACCGGGGGCACATTGACGTCGGGCGTGATGCCGCCGCCGCCGTACACCGTGCGTCCGCCGTCGGTGAGCTTCACTTCTTTGTTGGCGCCGCTCGCGTCAGGATCGCGGTTGTAGTAGTAGTCGTAGAGAGAGATGTTCGAGTAGTCGCGCTGAATCAGGCGGCCGCTCGGCGTGTAGTAACGCGCGGTGGTCAGTGCGAGGCCCGTGTTTTCGGCTAACGGATAAACCGTCTGTACCAGACCCTTTCCGAACGTAGTTTCGCCCACGATCAGACCGCGGTCGTGATCCTGGATTGCGCCGGCAACAATTTCTGCCGCCGAAGCCGTGCCCTTATTCACCAGCACGACCATCGGATATTCCTTGCCGCCGCTGCCGTGCATCGCGGTGTAGCGCTTCTCTGGTGAAGAGCGGCCGTGGTGCGAAACGATCAGCTGACCCTTCTTCAGGAACTTGTCCGCGACGCCCACGCCTTCGCTGAGCAACCCGCCCGGGTTCTGGCGCAGATCGAGCACCAGGCCCTTGAGATCTCCAAACTTGTCCAGCGCTTCGGCCACTTCATGCTCGGTAGTTTCCTGGAAACCCGTGATGTGGACGTATCCGATACCGGGCTTGATCAAGAACGCGAGATCGACGCTGTTGCGCGGAATCTCGTCGCGCACCAGGCTGAACTCCATCGGTTTCTCGACCGCTTCGCGCAGAATCGTGATGTGAACCGTGGTCCCCTTGGGGCCCTTGAGGAGGTCCGCGACATCCGAGGTGCTCATGTTGTCGGTCGACTTGCCGTCGACGGCAATGATCACGTCGCCTGGGTGAATGCCGGCTTTATAGGCGGGCGTCCCGACAAACGGGAAGATCACGATGACTTTGTTGTTGCGCGGGCCGACCGTCATGCCGACGCCGTAATACTTGCCGCGCTGTTCTTCGCGCAGCAACGAGTACGACTTGGGATCGAAGAAATTGGAGTGCGGATCGAGCGCGTGCAGCATGCCCGGAATCGCACCGTTGTAGATGGCCTTATCGGCGTTCACGGGTTCGGCGTAGTTGTCCTCGACAACCTGGTACACCTGTGTGAACTGTTTCAGGCTGTCCTTGACGTCAGAGTCGGCGCTGGGTGGAACCATTGGGCTGCGCTGCGCAAACAGCATGCCCAGACAACCGCAAGCGACCAAAATGACGGCCACTAGGAAAAGAGAACGACGGGAACTACCTGCCATCTTGAAAGTCCTTCATTTGGGGAGAAAACCCCGAAAATCCCGCACAATTTGCGCAGTATAGCACGCAACACCAGCAACTTAGGTGACCGATTCACCCTCGTCACGTTACCAAAGCGACTATCCCACACCGTACCAGTTGAGATGAGAAAATCGCTCGCCGAGATGCGGGGAACATCAAGAAAAAAGAGCCATTAAGGCCAGTTTGGAACGCCTGGTGTTAGACGGTTCGAAGCCTGGTTCGGTGTTCTCAGCGGGAAAGAGTGTGGGACATCAGCCGAAGGGCGAAGCTTCCTCCCTAATTCGCGCCGGCAATGAGACTTACGAGGCCGATGTTGCGTGACTTCAGCCCAACGACGGACTGGGCGAGCCCGGTTCGGACGGCATGGGCCTAGTTGCGATCTTCATTGGTTCCGGCCGAAATGGCCAGATTCGACCAGGAATTTGATGCGGTCCGAGCACTTGTCCAACGTGGCTCGCCATGTGCGAGTCAAGAACCTCTAG
Organism: Terriglobales bacterium; assembly: GCA_035652655.1. Lineage (GTDB taxonomy): Bacteria > Acidobacteriota > Terriglobia > Terriglobales > Acidobacteriaceae > Gp1-AA133. Next base: position 50,487 of record DASRDJ010000210.1, on the reverse strand, counting down.
TTCGAGCCGAGCATTCTGCATTTCCGCCGGGGTCAGGCCGTCCACCCGCACGTGCAACCAGCCTTCCCGCGAGGATCCGCCTTCGAGAGGATCTTCCCAGCGCAGTTCCGACATTGCTTCCTGCGCGGCCTGCAGGTAACGTACGCCCCAGGAATCGAGTTCGTCGCGCAAGCGGCCGAGCTTCCAGTTTCCCAGATCGCCATAAACGCGCTCGAGTAGAACGGGCGCGCCTAATGGCTTGGTCAGGGTCAACCGAGTCGTTGTGATGCCCATGCGCTCATCGGTGTCGTTCACCAACCAGCAGTGAACGAAGATTTCGAACTCCAGACCAGTCTGATGGGGGCCAGTGATCTCCTGAAATTTGCCTGCGCGATGCGGGCGCGCGTGGACTTCCTTCAATAAAACGAGCAGATGGGTGGGGGACTCGGAAGAAGTCTTGGGATCCGCTGATTTGCGCCTGGTACCCAGCGCTTCCGAGGCAACCAGCAGAACAAATCCGACGACCAGGCAGACGCAGGCGAACGCCACGCCGAATGCTCCGCCCATCAGAAAGCCGAATAATGCGCCGCAACCCAACAGGGCTAGTCCGAACCACTCAGGCTTTGACATGGCGACCCCAATCGCGCGCAATCCAGAGCAGGCAGCAGGTGCAGGAGTGGCTGCCGCTGTGTATCCAGCATTGTATGAAGAATCGGCGCGGTTGCGAGGGCTTTATTTAACGGTAGGCGCTGAATTTACATTTTCAACCGTTAAGGAACCGTTACGGTTACGGTTGCCAGCGCCCGATCGTATTGGTTGGTTGCGTACAAAATGTAGGTCGTCGTGGCTGCGGGCTTTACGGTCACGCTCGTGCCACGCACCGCACCCGGTGCCGGGCTGATGATGATGTAAGTCGCGTTGCTGACAGACCAGGAAAGCGTCACGCTGCTGCCCGCTCCCGAACTCGTGCTGGCTGTGAAATTGGAGATGGTGGGCGCTGTCCCTGTTGGGACATTTGATGCGGTATAGATCGGACTCATCTGTACGACTTCGAACGCGGTGGCCGGTACAGTCTTTAGCGAATCGAGATCGCTGCCCCACCGGCTATCGGAAGCGCCCGTCACAAACAGCGAACTGCCGTTGTCGGCAAGGATCAGCCCGTACTTCTTCATCGCCGTCAGGATGGTCTGCATTTGCGTGCTGAATCCCGAAATGTCGTAGCTGGCTTTCAAGCGCAGCCGCATGCCCATCGGCGGTGCGTTCACGTCGCTGGTATTCGCGGCCCAGTGCGAGGCTGGCGGAATAAATGCTGCGCGCGTGTGCGGCAGCGTGAAGCGGAAAGCGTGCTTGATGTTTCCAGAGGCTGCTTCGTCGTATCGAATCAATCCGGGAAAGATCGGCAAGCCCGCCGCATCGGCTGACGTCCAGGTGTAAGGCCGCGTTTCGTTGCCTAGCAGATCCCATACCGCGGTGGAATCGGCGCTCCAGCTTCCGCCAGAACCCGGTGACACGTTATAGAGCTCGTACAGAAAGCAATTCGCGTTGTCGAGCACTAATATGTGCCGATCGCCCGAGCTCGACGATCCGCCTTCTACCGGCGCATTTGCTGGGACCGGCATGGGACCAGGATCGCTGTCTCCTGCGTAGGCGCCCAGATGAATCGTGGCCAACGCTTGATTCCCGTCCACAACCACATAGGGAATGCCGTATGTCGGGTCGGTCCCGAAGTCCGGATGCATGTGCGTGCTCGAGCCGACGTAATTGTTGATGATGGAATTGGAATTCACGTCGAGCGGCGCGGTTGAGATGTCGGTGTTCCAGAGACTATTGGTCGAGAAGGGAAGAAATCCGCCCAGGCTGGCATTCTGGCCCAGAATCATCTGCGAACAAGAATTCGTCGAGCCTCCCGTGCCGCCACCCGATCCCCCGGACCCGCCGGATCCGCCAGAGCCTCCCGAGCCGGTGCCGTTCCCCCCTCCGCTGCCAGTGGCAGACATGCCACCGCTGCAGCCTAACAACGACATGATTGTGACGACTACCGCCAACAGGGCAAGTGGGCGCACAGGCGAGCGGGACCCGTTCAGCATGCGTCTATTCTTTCGGAGAGAACTCTGGGTTGGAAGAGCCCGTACGGACTCCCCTGATTCTTCGGAAGGTCAGGCACCAAGGTAACCAGAAAAATTGCCCCTGCGAACGCCCAACATGTTCGCAGGGGCAGAGTTCGGTACGAACGACGGAAAGCTGGTATCAGTCGTCGGCTTTCACAAATTCCCAAGTGACATTGTCGCCGTGCTGACGGGTTACGAAACCGCGTGCACCCAACAGGTTCAACATCGAACCCGGCTGGCCGAACGACAGTGGGTTGCCGTTGGAAACGTGCAGGCCCGTGGGTTCGTTGTCTTCACCTGCCGCCTGAGAGGTAGCATCGCGTCCCAAGGCGATGAAGCGCTTTGCCGATTGCCGCCCATTCAGCGAGAACGTCCACACGGAATCCAGCGTGTTCAGCTGGGCATGTAGGGTGTCTCCGCGGTCTTCGGTCGCCATCAGGGTATTTGTGTCGGCGAAGGTGAGGTTGTCGAACGAGGCATGGGCCGGGTCGCCGAGTACGAAGATGGAAATCCGGCCGCTGTTGCGATTCTCGCGGAGGTCGACGCGGAAGATCGATCCCCACGATCCGCGTGCTGCCAGATCCGGTGCGTTGCCGGAAGTTGCGTCGGTGTCCCCGGTGGGACAGAAGAAGAAGGTGCGGAAGCCCGATCCTGGCAGGAAGGCCGCGTTTTCAGGCCGCTTGAAAGGCGTCGCAACCGCCGTCTTCGCAGCAGCATTCGCGTCGAACGAGGCCGTGCCATCCACGGCTGTGTCGTGAATGGTCACCCACTTCACCGGATAGGAAGTTCCCGGAGTGTGCAATTGAAGTTGGTTCGCGGAGAAAGTATCACCGACTGGGTCGCCGGCGTTGAAAACCACCGGCTGACCATTGATCGAAACCTGCAGGGCCTGCAGTTTGCCCCCGGTAGAAATGTTGGTGCGGTCATACGGCAGGAAGCGGTAGACGAAAGAGTTCGGCTGCTTCGCCGTCTTTGGGCTGGTAGGGTCCGCCGGATTGACGTTCACCGAAACGCCGCCCGCGTCTTCGATGATCAGTAGATTGCCGCGATCGTCGGGATGGATTCCTTCGTAGCCGCCCTTACCCAGAATGCCGTCAAGTGTGGTGACGACAGGCGGCCAGGTGTTCGTGACCTGAAAGACTCCGCCGCCGGTGCCGGCTTCCTGCGTAAACAGGAAAGTGTTGGTGAACGGATCGTAGGTCGATCCGTCGATTGAATTGAAATGCGTAAAGCCGTCCGCGCCTTCCGGAGTCAACAGCGTGATGCGGTGTGCCGGATCTCTTACATCGAGGTTGATCCGGGTGACATACGCGAGATTTCCGCCATTCTCATGACCTTGAAACAGAAAATGATGTCCATAGTTGTAGCCTGGCGTCGGACCGGTGGCGTGCTGCAGCACGAGGTACAGGTTCTGATCCGGTTCGGTGCGGGTGCCGTCCGCAAGTAATCCGTAGTGCGTAATTTTGGCGGAGGGGTTTTCCAAAGGGTCGACGCCAACCGCGAGAGTTCTGAATTTGAATCCTCGGGCAAGTACTGTTGCGGGGGTGCCGACACGAGGATTCGCGGACGGAACTGAATTTCGGATCGGACCGATTCCAATTTGAGCGGCAGCGAAGGGCACACCGATGGCAAAAACGAGGCCAAGGGTCAAAGATCGGACAGAACGCATAGAGACTCCTTTCAGGAAATGGGTGAGAGTGAGCTACCGACGTGGAAAGGACGATAACGAGCGTTTGTGAACGCTCTGTGAAACGCAGGTAAAGATCTGGTCAATTCCGAAAGGTTTTGTGGAAAATGAGAAAGAAGGCAGTCGTGAAAGGTGCAACTGGCGCGGGTTTCGGAGAAGTGAACTACATCAGTAGTTGTACTGGTGGCCTCGTCGCAACAGCGGCTTCTCAAAATACTTGTAGGACAGGGCAGCGATCGCCAGTGTCAGCAGCATTCCCAGGATGCCCCCGCACAGCCAGGCCGCGACCGGGTATTGAGGAAAGTGCACCTTCAGGGGATGCCGTATCGCATTCATCATAGCGACATGAATCAGATAGCTGCAGTAGGCGAGAGTTCCGAACCAGATCAGTGACTTGTTCTGCAAAATGCGCGGCACGATGCCTTCTCCCGGCAGGATCGCGATCAGAAGAATGCAGGTGTAAAACACGGCCAGCCAGGAGAATCCCCACGTCGTCATGGGCAACGACAACGCATCGTAGCCCTGCCACGTCATGTAGCACGTGCCAGCAAACAACGAGAGCGTAAGGGACCACAGAAGCGTGCGATGCGATTTTAGCCACTCCCAGAAGACAACATTGCGCACCAGCAGAGCGGCCAGGACGCCCAGGCTCAGGGCATCGGCACGCGCGGGTGTCAACACGTAGCTGGCCAGACCCGCGAAACGCATGCTGGAATGCAGGAGTACGCGCAGCCACGGCGCACAGAAAATAACCATCAACAATACGATCAGGAGATTCCGCGGACGCACCTTGCGAATGAGCAGAGGAATGGTCAGGTAGAACTGTTCCTCGATGGCGAGCGACCAGCTGATGCCGATGCCGCTCGGGCCGAACGTTCCCAGCAAGGCCATCCAGAAATTCTGGATGAACAATGCGTAAGCCCACCACGGGATCGGGAGTGGGGATGTGCGTGCAGCGCGCGCTGGCGAAAACTCAGCCAGCAAATGCGGAAGCAGCGAGAGCCCGATCACCACAAAGTAGAGGGGAAGAATCCGGTAGACGCGGCGCAAGTAGAACGTCTGGAAATAGCGGGGCGACGGGCGCGCATCGAGCAGAATTCCACCGATCAGAAATCCGGAGAGAACAAAAAACAAGTCTACGCCGCTCCAAGTCAATTGACCCGCGGCCAGAAAGAGGAACGTTACAGGAGAGTGGGTTTCGATGCCCTGCACGGAACTCACGCCGAATACTGCGTGCCGCAGGAGTACTAGCAGAATCGCGACGCCGCGCAGACCATCGAGCGTGGGAATTCTCGCGGACCAGTTGGGGATGGTGGTCGGCTGTGGGGAGAGTGAGTCGGCGGCCATCGGGTCGCGCAAGGATACCGTGAAATGAGGGGGAGCAGTCCACGAGAAAATGTATTGCGGGTGTTCTGGATCACATTGCTGCCAATCAGAGTCCGGCAGTATCATGTGTGGGTATGAATCTTGGCTTTCCAGAAATGGTGTTTCTTTTCCTGTTGGCCCTCATTATCTTCGGGCCAAAGAAGATGCCGGAGATCGGCCGGCAGATTGGCAAGGCTTTGAACGAGTTCAAGCGCGCCTCCAACGAATTCAAAGCGCAGATCGAGACCGAAATTGCCAACATCGAGCGGGAAACCAAGCCCGAGATTCTTCCTCCGACTGAACCACCCGTGGGTTCAGTTGCGAGCGGGACGCTGATCGATGTTCCTCCCGTGGAGCATGTGCCCGCGCAGTTGACGCCCAGCGAAGCCTCTAGCAAGGCTGCTCCCGATGCCTGAGACGCTCTCCGAGGCGCCCGAAACAGAAAAAGATCCTCTCCCCGCGATGGGATTCCTCGAGCACCTCGAGGAATTGCGTCGGCGCATTATCTACTCGCTCATCGCTATGGTGGTTGGCTTCTTCGCGTGCTGGGGCTATGTGGAAAAAATCTACGCGTTCGTGCAGCAGCCCATCATGGTGGCGCTTCGCAAGAACGGCCTCGAGCAAAAACTCGTCTACTTGAACCCCACCGACGGCTTCAACCTGTATCTGAAGACGGCCTTCGTGGCGGGCCTCTTTCTCACCTCACCGTTCGTGCTGTATCAGGTGTGGGCTTTCATCGCGCCCGGCCTTTACCGGCGCGAGAAAAGATACGTTTTTCCCTTCGTATTTCTGACAGTGATCTTGTTCTGCAGCGGAGGCGCGTTCGGCTACAAGGTCGTCTTTCCGGCTGCGCTGGAATTCCTGATCGGCTACTCCAAGCAGTTTCAGCCCATGATCACGATCGGCGAGTACACCGACTTGTTTCTCGCCATCATTGTCGGCATGGGCGTGATTTTCGAGATGCCGATCCTGGTGTTCTTCCTGTCGTTGATGGGTATCGTGACGGCCGGCTGGATGTGGCGCAATCTGCGTTACTCGATTCTGGTGATCTTCATCATTGCCGCGATCTTGACGCCTACCACCGACATCCTGAACATGTGCCTGTTTGCAGCTCCAATGGTTGGACTGTACGTTTTTTCCATCGGAATCGCTTGGTTAGTGCATCCCAAACAGCGTCGGGCTCGGCGCGAGCGGCAAGAGAAGGGTTGAGGCGCGTCGTGGAGAGTGAGGGAACGATGACGATGCTGCTGGCACTCGCCCTGCTGGGCGCCGTTTCGTGCCAGCCGGCGAAAACGGAAGGGCAGTCTCCGCCCAGTGCTTCAATCCAGGAGACGAACAACGCGCCGACACCCGCGGCCGCTCCGGCGCAAACTGGACCCGTTGGCCAAGCGCCGAAGATCAACGCCGCACGCGCCATGCAATACACGAAGGAAGTGACGGCATTTGGTGCGCGGCCGATCGGCAGCGAGAATCATCGCAAGCTGGAAAACTACATCGTGTCGCATCTCAAAGGCGAGGAGGTGGAAAGCGACAGCTTCACCGCCGACACGGTCGAGGGCAAGTTCCCGGTGCGCAACATCATCGCAAAATTGCCCGGGACAAAAGACGGCATCATCGTGATCGCCGGGCATTACGACACCAACTATCCGCTGCGCGATACCAAGTACGTAGGCGCGAATGATGGCGGTTCTTCGACTGCAATCCTTCTGGAAATCGCCAACCAGATTCGCGGTAAGAAGCGGGACGGCTACAGCGTCTGGTTGGTGTGGACCGACGCCGAAGAGGCCATGCGCAAATGGTCCGACGCAGACAGTCTCTACGGCACGAAACATTTGGCCGAGCGCTGGCAAAAAGACGGCACGGCAAAGAAGATCAAGGCTCTGCTGCTGGCCGATATGATCGGCGACGCTGACCTGAACATCGAGCAGGAGACCTTTTCAACACCCTGGCTCGAGGACCTGATCTACCAGGCGGCCTCGCAACTCGGCTATCAGTCGCATTTCTTCGGACGCAAGATTTCAGTCGATGACGATCATCTTCCGTTCCTGAAAATCGGCGTGCCCTGCGCAGACCTGATCGACCTCGACTACGGCTACGAGGACGTCTTCCACCATACGCCGCAAGACACGATGGACAAGCTCAGCCCCAAGAGCCTGCAGATCGTGGGAGACGTGATCCTGCAGACGGTCTGGATGCTGGACGCGCGCTAGCAGCGAAGAGTGGCCGCAACGCCGAGGGCAGCCGACACGCGATCGTAGCGCCGGCGTCCCGCCGGCAGTCCGGCGGGCGTCCTCGCCCGCCGCCGCTGACGGTAAAGATGAAGCGAGGGCGGGACGCCCCCGCGACTGCCGACAAGATGCCGGCGCCACAGACCCAACAGCTGATACCAGCCCTTCCGCCTTTGCGTTTTCCCGTATTTGATTTCTAATGACGGCTCCTATGAAAAACTCCCGGTTGCTCAGGGTTCTCTGCCCAGCCTGCTTGATATTCGCCGCGGCGCTCGCGGGCGCGCAAGCGAAGTCGGATGCCGACCTTCTCATCCAGGACGCGCTTAAGCCTTCGCCCATCGAGCACAACTTGCGCCGCCTGACCGATGAAATCGGCGGCCGCGTGCCCGGAACCCCCGCCCTGGATCGCGCCGTTGCCTGGGGCGTGGCTGCATTCAAGGAAGCAGGCGCCGATCGCGTGCAGACCGAGGAGTTCAAGCTTCCCCATTCCTGGGCCGAGGGGACAACAGTCGTAACGATTTCGACGACTGGCACCGCCACCGACACCAATCTGGCATCCGTGCCCGCGGTAGAGTTCCGGCTGCGCGCCGTCTCGGTTGCCCTCGCTCCGGCACTCACTGCCAAGCACGTGCCCGTCATCGACGTGGGCAAAGGCACCGCCGCGGAGTTTAAAAAAGCGGGCGATATTTCCGGAAAGCTGCTACTCGTTCACTCCGATGTGCTCAAGAAATGGGATGACCTCTTCGATGAGTACACGGCCCCACCGCCAATCATCGATGCGGCGGTGAAAGGCAAGGCCACGGCGATCGCGTTCATCGCCACCCGCGAGCATGACATCCTGTATCGCCACACCAACGCGTCGGCCGGCGAGATTGACAAGTTGCCCATGATCGTCGTGGCACGCGAAGACGGTGAACGCATCGGTAGGCTTCTTGGGTCGGGTCACCCCGTATGGGCCGATCTCGCAGTCCCCAACAAGATCGGAGGTCCGATCACGGCGTCAAATGTTATCGCCGAACTTCGGGGGAGTGAAAAGCCCGATGAGTTCGTGATCCTGGGAGCGCATCTTGATTCGTGGGAGCTCGGCACGGGCGCGCTCGACAATGGCTGCAACGCCGCGCTAGTGATCGACGCGCTACGCACGTTGAAGGCCTCCGGCCTCAGACCGAAGCGCACGATACGATTCATTCTGTTCTCGGGCGAAGAAGAGGGGATGATGGGCTCGCGTGCTTACGCAACCGCCCATCGCAACGAACTCGACAAGGCTGTGGGAGTCGCGGTCATCGATTCCGGCACCGGCCAAGTCACCGGATTCTCGCTCGGCGGACGAAAGGATATGGTTGAGGCTCTGCAACCGATGGTCGCTCCTCTTAAACAATTTGGCATGGAGGAACTGAAGACCGACGACGTGGAATGGGGCACGGACCACTACGATTTTCTGTTGGAAGGCGTGCCGACATTGGTAGCCGAGCAAGCCGAAGCCAACTACCTGGAGAACTATCACGCCACGTCCGATACCTACGACAAGGTCGACATTCCGCAGTTGAAGAAACATGTGGCCGAGATGACGGTGGTGACTTACGGAATCGCGAATGCCCGGGAGCGCATCGGCCCACGCCTCACGCGCCCGCAAATCGATAAGATTCTGCGCGACACGCATTCCGATGAACAGATGAAGGCACTTGGCATCTGGGCAGAATGGGAAAACGGCAAGCGGGGAAGAGCCAAATAAAAGTCACACTCTCTTAGTACGATGGAGCGACGGGCGTCCCCGCCCGTCGGCTTGTTAACCGACAGCGATACTCTGGCAAGCGCGACCCTCGAGTCTGACATTGCTACTCTTCTGGATTCTTTTTAACGTTTTCGTGCTGGTCATGCTGGCGCTCGACTTGGGCGTCTTCAACCGTCGTGTGCACACGGTCACATTTCGCGAGGCCCTCGGCTGGAGCGCGATGTGGATCGCTTTGGCCTCGGCTTTTGCCGTCCTCGTTTACTTCTGGCACGGTCGCACCGAGAGTCTGGAGTTCGCCACTGGCTACCTGATCGAACTCTCTCTGAGCATCGACAATCTTTTTGTCTTTCTGGTCATCTTCCGATTCTTCCGGGTTCCCAGCGAACTGCAGCACCGCGTCCTGTTCTGGGGAATCCTGGGAGCACTGATCACGCGCGGAATTTTCATCCTGGCCGGCGTCAGCCTGATTCAGCGCTTTCACTGGCTCATTTACGTTTTCGGGGCGTTACTGGTTTACAGCGGGATCAAGCTGTTGCGGCAAGGCGACGAGGAAGTCGATCCGGAACGCAATCCGTTGCTCAAGCTGTTTCGGAAATGGATACCGGTTACGGAAGACTATGAAGGCGAAAAGTTTTGGGTGCGCCGGCCCGGCCTCTATGCGACTCCGCTGGTCGTGGTTCTGCTTGTGGTCGAGACCACGGACATCGTGTTTGCCGTCGATTCGATTCCGGCGGTGCTGGCTATCACGCTGAACGCATTCATCGTGTACACCTCGAACGTGTTCGCGATTCTGGGACTGCGCTCCATGTACTTCGCCGTGGCCGGGATGATGGACCTGTTCGAGTACCTGCACTATGGGTTGTCGCTGGTGCTCATCCTGATCGGTGCGAAGATGCTTCTGTCGCATTACTACACGGTGCCGACGGTCGTGGCGCTAGGCACGGTGGCCGGAGTCATCGCCATCTCGGTGGTGGCCTCGATCGTGTTCCCGGGGAAGAAGAAGGGCTAGCCTCCTCGCGTAGGCGTTTTCACGCCCTACGCTATGATGGATATTCCACATGATCACTATCCCCGTCGACGTGAAGCCGCGCTCCTACGCGGCGATGATTGAAACCGGCCTGCTCGCCAAGGCCGGCGAACTCCTGCGCGACCTACTGCCGGCCGAAAGCCGGTTGTTCGTCGTAACGGTCACGCCAGTCCGTCGGAAGTGGGGCAAGACGCTCATGACGTCGCTGACCGGCGCCGGCTTCGAAAGCAAGATGCTCGACATGTCCGAGGGCGAGCGATTCAAGCGGCTAGCCACCGTCGAAGCGCTCGCGGAGAAATTGACCGAATTGGGTGCCGACCGCAACTCGGTCGTCGTCGCCTTCGGCGGCGGAGTAGCTGGCGACGTGGCGGGTTTCCTGGCATCGATGTACATGCGCGGAGTGGAATTCGTTCAGATTCCCACCACCGTCCTTGCCCAGGTGGACGCTTCGGTCGGCGGCAAGACGGGCGTCAACTTGAAAGCAGGGAAGAACCTGATCGGTGCCTTCTGGCAGCCGCGTGCGGTGCTGATCGACCCGGCCGTCCTGTCGTCGCTGCCGGAACGGGAGTATCGAGCCGGCCTCTACGAAGCGTTGAAGTGCGGCGTAATCGGCAATCCTGACCTATTTCGAGAGTTCGAGGAAAACCGGGCGGCCATTGCGAAGCGGGATCCGGTGACCGTCGAGAAGTTAATTGCGGAGTCCGTCCGGCTGAAAGCGCACGTGGTTTCGGTGGACGAGAAAGAAAACGGCTTGCGCCGGGTGCTGAACTTCGGACACACCATCGGGCACGCGCTTGAGGCTGAGACCAACTACCGCACACTGTTGCACGGCGAAGCTGTGGCTTGGGGCATGATCGCTGCTGCTCGGGTGGCGACCGGCGTCGGCAAGCTTAGCGAGAACGATGCCGTGCGCATCCGAGATGTCACGCGCGAGGTCGGCCGGCTTCCAAAACTCGAGGTGCGCGCGCCCAGCATTCTGCGCCGGCTGCAGTCCGACAAGAAAACGCGCAATGGCAAGGTGCATTTCGTTCTGCCCACCGAGATCGGGAAGGTTGAGATCGTTAACGACGTACCGGGCGAAGTCGTGCTTTCGGCTGTGAAAGAAATTCAAGAACTATCGCGGGCATCGTCGTAGGGCCGCCGTCCCAGCGGCAGTCCGGTGGGCGTCCCGCCCGCTGCCAGCGAGGCAAGATGCCGGCGCTACGCAAGTCGTTGAGCCGCGAAGGCCAACAGAAGTGCAGTCGAATGGTTGAAAATAACAAAACATCGGTCATCGGTGCTGCGCCGGAGGGAGCGACAGATTGCGCGTCCGCCGCGCAGGCCGTACGCGAGATGTTTTCGGCGATCGCGCCGCGCTATGACCTGCTGAACCACGTTCTCTCATTCAACATCGATCGCTGGTGGTGGTGGAGGACGGCGCGTGCGTTCTCCGCGATCCTGAGTCGGGCCGATGCGCGCGTGCTGGATTTGTGCTGCGGCACTGGCGACATGACATTCGCACTGAAACGGCAAGCCGGGCACGAGGGCGCCGTGATTGCTGGACTCGATTTTTCTCACGCCATGCTCGAGCGCGCGGTGCGCAAGTCGAATGGTCATTCGCCGCGCTGGATCGAAGCCGATGCGCTGAACCTGCCCTTTGCCGATGCCTCGCTCGATCTAGTCACTTCCGCTTTCGGTTTCCGCAATCTTGCCGACTACGACGCCGGCTTGCGCGAGATCGTCCGCGTGTTACGCCCGAGCGCTGAAATGGGAATCCTGGAATGTGCCGAGCCCGATGGCGTCATCGGCAAGATGTACGGCGTGTACTTTCATCACTTGCTGCCGAAGGTAGGAACGGCCATCTCCGGGGTAAAGGGCGCTTATGCCTACTTGCCTGCATCGGTGGAGCGATTTCCTCGGCCCGACGAAATGATCGCGCGCATGCGCACTGCGGGCTTCAGGGAAGCTTCGTGGACGCCTTATACGTTTGGAACTGCGGGGCTGTATCGGGGGGTGAAGTAGCCCACGGCCTCTGTGTTTATCGCGCAGAAAGCAGTCCTTCTCTTTCCTCAGGATGACAATGCCTCAAGTGATGGAATTGATTATTTGTAGGCGCCGTCAGCGGGCCACGAGCTTCTGGGCTTCGCCCACAGGTGCTGGCGCTTTGAATGAGTCGGCGTAGGCCTCGACCACTGAGTAGCGGATCACCTTCTCGTAGTCGTCTCCCAGAAATTTCTTCAGCCGGTCGGTGTTCATGATGTATTGCCCGCTCATATAGGGCACGGCCGCGGGCGGGATCGCCGAAATCCCCAGCTTCCAGAGTAATTCCAGAACCAGCCGCATCGCCCATTTCCCCGGGACGCGGATCAGTTTGCTGCGGGCCATATCGATGCAGCGCCCGAACGTGAGCGAATCGCCGCGCCCGGCTACATTGAGGATGGTCAAGCGCCGGGCTTCCGGTTCGCGCTTCAGGATCCAAGCAATCAGACGCGCCATGTCGTCCACGTGGACAAACTGGATCTGGTTGTCCACAAAACGCTGGCCATAGGGCAGCATGCAGGGAAGCCGCTTGCCCTCTTTGCGCATCTGAGCCGCCCGTTTGCCCTTGCCATTGGGCGATCCGCGGAACGCTCCGAGCATATAGTTGTCCACGCTGGCCCCAGCGAAGATATGCGGGCGAAGTATGTAGACGCTGCATCCCCGCAATGAGGGCGCGCGTTGCTGCACCACTTCATCGCTTTCACGCTTGTGAATCGCGTAGGGCAAGGTATGCGCGTCGAATCCGAAATCTTCTGTCACCGGCCCGGGAACGTCGGGGCCATATACCGCGACGCTGCTCGGAAAAATGAACTGGCGGATGCCCGTGTCTTCGTTGCGATTGGCTTCCGTGATGGCTTCCATCACGCGCGCCGTGCCCGCCACGTTGATGTGCCACATGCGATCCACGTCAATCACGCCTGCACGCTGCTGGTCGAGCACGAACGCGAGATGGACCACCGAGAAAGGACGGGTTTCGCGAAACAGATTGTAGAGGGCGCGGCACGATTCCTCGATTCCCAGATCCATGCGCACGAAGCGGATCGGCAGATCTGTCTTCGGCGGGGTCACATCGATACCAATCACCGAAAAATCGCCAAGCTGGGGCAGGAGGCGAAGCCCGAGGTTTCCCGAGACGCCGGTGACGACTACAGTTGGCTTGCCGGAGTTCATTCCTTGGTTGGTGCTGATCGTAACACACGAATTCCTGTGAACTGTGTGATGCGAACCTCGCTAGTTCATGGAAACAAGTTGGACGCCAGCGCCACGCAACAGAGATAATCACGGCATATGTCGGATTCGCCCATGCCGTATTCGTCCGCCTCCATGCGAGCGGAAAAACGCTCGGTGGCGGGCAATTCGGTTCTGGCGGCGATCGCGATCACCAGCCTCAAGATCGTGGTCGGGTTCACCACGGGCAGCTTGGGTATTCTCTCTGAAGCGGCGCACTCGGGGCTCGACCTGGTTGCTGCAATTATCACTTTCTTTTCCGTCAGTGTGTCCGATAAGCCCGCCGATGCCGATCATCAATACGGCCATGGGAAGGTGGAAAACTTCTCCGCTTTCATCGAAACCGGCCTGTTGCTGCTGACCTGCGTCTGGATCATCTACGAAGCGATCGAGCGCCTGTTTTTCCGGAGAGTGGAAATCGAGCCTTCCGTTTGGGCGTTCGTGGTGATGCTGATCTCGATCGGCGTTGACCTGTGGCGGTCGAGGCTGCTCGGTCGCATCGCGCAAAAGTACGACAGCCAGGCTCTGGAAGCGGACGCACTCCATTTCTCAACGGATGTCTGGTCGAGCAGCGTCGTTATCCTTGGGCTGCTACTGGTTCTGGCAGGCCGCGCGTACCACATCGACTGGCTGCGTGACGCCGATCCGATCGCTGCGCTGATGGTTGCCGGCATCGTTGTGCAAGTGAGTTGGAGGCTGGCGCGCAAGACCATAGATGCGCTGCTCGACGCCGCCCCCGCCGGGGTGCGCTCCAAGATCATCGACGCCATGCGCCGGGTAGATGGCGTCCTCGAAGTTGACCGCGTCCGAATCCGCAGGGCGGGCAATCACTATTTCGCCGATGTTGCGGTGGGGATGGCGCGTACCGTGACCTTCCAGCATTCTGAACGAGTCGCCGAAATGGTAAGGGCTGCGGTGCGCAATGTGTTGCCCGACGCCGATGTGACGGTGAACTCCGTGCCTCGCGCCGATCGGAAGGAGAATATCTTTGACCAGATCCGCGCGGTCGCGACGAGGCATAACCTGAACGTGCATGATGTGAGTGTTCAGGATCTGAACGGCCGGATTCTGGTTGAGCAGCACCTGGAGCTCGACGAGCGACTCGCTTTGAAAGAAGCGCACGACCGGGTGACGGCGCTCGAAGCGGAAATGCGCGAGGAAGTGCCGGAAATTTCCTCGATTCTTACGCACATCGAAAGCGAGCCGGCAACGATTGAACCCGGAGATGAAATCGTCCGAGACCCCGCGCTCGAACGCCGCCTGAAGGCAACCGCCGCGGAGTTTCCAGACGTGCTCGACATGCACGAGATCCAGATCAAGCGGGTGCGCGGTCGGTTGTACGTCTCGTGTCACTGCACCCTTCCCGACAATTTGCCGCTATCGCGGGTGCACGACATTCAGACCGACCTGGAAATCCGTTTCAAGCAGGACGCGCCCGAGTTGTTTCGCGTGCTGATTCATCCCGAGCCCATGACGGACAACCGGAGGTGAGGCGAGGGATGACTCCCTTAAAGAGCACGGATGAGAGAATCGCGCCTGATCCCAAGAGAACATTCGATCGGGAAGGGCACGACTTCAGTCGTGCCGTTAGGAGCGCGATATTCGAGCGGCTTCAGCCGCTGAGGTGAATTGATACCGCTATGACCGAAGCCAAAGCCGTCTGGTTAGACAATCAACGCTTCGCAGCCGAATCGAGCAGCAGCCACGCCATCGTCGTTGACGGCGACAAGAAAACCGCCAACAGTCCCATGGAGCTTGTACTCATTGGCCTATGCGGTTGCACGGGCTATGACGTTGCCAGCATCCTGCGCAAGAAGCGCGAGCCTTTCACCAGCATCGAGGTCCGCGCCTCGGCCGAACGCGCGCCCGAGCCGCCAACGGTTTACACATCGATCAAACTGACGTACGTTGTTGGCGGCAAGGTCGCCCGCAAGTCCGTGGAAGACGCGGTACGGCTGTCGAAAGAGAAGTACTGCTCGGTGTCGGCCATGCTTGAAAAGACAGCGAAAATTGCTTCCGAGATCGAACTGCTCGAGCCCTGAGAAAAAATCATTCGGACCGCGCGGGCCTGCCGCCGCATCTCTATCGTGGCGATGAAACCGAAAATCGTGCTGTTTACCCAACCCGATTGCCCGCCTTGCCAGGTGCTGAAAATGTTGCTCACCGAGAAGGGCGCGATCTTTGAGGAACGCGACATCACCCGCGATCCCGAGGCCGTTCGGGAGTTGACGAAGAAGTACAAAAGCCACTCCACCCCCACGCTCGTGATCGGGGACGAAGTCTTGATCGGCTTCGATCCTGCCCGTATCGACAAACTCCTTGACGAATAAGGCGCACCCGATCCGTGGATACGTCTTCATCGGTTCCGCGGCTTTGCTTTGGGGAGTGGCCGCGACGCTGGGCAGAGCCGCATTCACCGGGAAGTTGCTGCCGTCCGGTCAGGCACTACAGCCCATCGATCCGCTGATTCTTTCACAGAGCCGCACGACAATTTCCTTTCTCGTGTTGTTGCCGGTGCTTCTCTCGCGGCGTGGCTGGCGAGGTCTCAAGCTGCCTGCCTCGGACTTCAGGCGTGCCCTGGCGTTGGGGATTCTGGGCGTCGCGGCGTCGAATTATCTCTACTACCTTTCCATTCAGAAAACGAATGTGGCCACCGCGATTGTCCTGCAGTACACGGCGCCTGTACTGGTGTTGCTATACATGGTGGTTCGCGGTTTGCAGAGACCGACCGGGCAACGGGTTGCGGCGGTTGTCTTGGCAGTGCTGGGCAGTGCGCTGGCGATCGGAGTCGTCGGCGCGAGCGGATTCCGCCTGAACCCCATCGGCGTGATGGCCGCACTGCTGGCAGCTGTGTCGTTTGCGTTCTACAACATCGCCGGGCACCGCCTGCTGGGGCGCTACGACCGCTGGATCGTTCTGCTCTACACAACTTTCAGCGCCGCCGCTTTCTGGATGTTCGTGAACCCCCCGTGGAGGCTCGCTGCGTCGCACTACTCGGGCGAGCAGTGGGCTTTCCTGGCCGTGTTCGCGGTGGTCTCGATGCTGGCGCCCTTCTCCCTGTATTTTGCCGGTCTGCAGTACCTGGAGCCCACACGAGCAATCGTCGTCAGTTGTCTTGAGCCGGTATTCTCGATTGTGCTGGCTGCTTTGTTGCTGGGAGAAGGGCTTCGACCGGTGCAAGCGCTGGGAATCGTGATCGTGCTGGCGGCTATTGTGATCGTGCAACTGCCGGAACGGGTCGGAGGCGAAGCTACTATCGTTGAGCCGATTGAGTGACTGGGGAGGTAGGCAGTTCCACTATTCCAAGACCTTCCCGCGCGTCTCCGGCAACTGCGTTGCCGTCAGCATGGAGAGAAAGAATGCCGTGGCGCACAGGAAGAACGCCCAGCTCAAACCTTTTGCTTGTCCGACTCGTCCAATCACGTAGGGGGCGATGGAGCTCATCGTACGCGCGCCGTTGTACGTGAAGCCAAGTGCGCGGGCGCGGACGCGAGTGGGGAAGATCTCGCTGCCGATAATCCCCGAGCCGGAGAAAAACCCGGTGCCGAAGAATGCCGTCAGCGTCCCGAGCAGCAAAATAAGTCCAGGCTGGCGGGCTGTCGCATACAGCGGAACAAGTATCGCCGCCGTCAACGTATAGAGTATGTAGGATCGCCGCCGGCCTAGCCGGTCCGCGATCCATCCGAAAGTCGCGTAGCCCGGAAACATTCCGAAGAGATTGAGCGTGACCAGGAAGGTCGTCGTCCCCACGACTCCGAAACCGCGTCCGCCCTGACTCACCGGAAGCGACAGATATGGCGGCAGCCAGGTAAACAGCCCCCACCACGCAAACATTCCGAAGAAGTTTGCAAACAGCAACGCGAGCGTGTAGCGCATGTACGGCGGCTGGAAAATCCCGATGAAGCTTGCCTGCTCGTTCGCAGTCTGCTGGCTTATGAGACGCGTGGAATCCTTCGCCAGTCGCTGATGCTCCTTCCACATTTCTGATTCCGGCACGCTGTTTTGAATCCATAACGTCACGATTGCCGGCAGAACTCCAACGAAAAACACCATGCGCCAGTTGGCAAAGTGCAGGACGATGCCAGCCACCAGCGCGGCCAGTGCGAATCCGATCGCCCACGAACTCTGCACGATCGAGATGGCCTTCGCGCGCAACTCGGTGGGCCATGTTTCGGCGACGAGCGTCGCGCCGGTATTCCACTCGCCGCCCATGCCCAGGCCGAGGATGAAACGAAAAATCGCCAGCATCAGGATCGAGGTCGACAGCCCCGATGCAAACGAGCACAGCGAATAGGTCAGGATGCTCAGCATCAGCGCGCGCTTCCGCCCGATCCGGTCGGCGAGGAAGCCAAACATCACGCCTCCGATGCCAGATGCCAGTAGGGTGAGCGTCGCCAGAAAGCCGGAGGTCGCCTTGTTCATCCCCAGGTCGCTCATGATGTGGGCGAGCACCAGGGCGTAGAGCATGGTGTCGAACGCATCGAGCATCCAGCCTAGGGCGGCGGCCAGCAGAGTGCGGCGCTGTGCCACAGTCGTTTGGGAGAATGTCAGCGGGGACATCCGGGAAGATTGTCAGGCGGCATCAGTGCTGGCAAGCGAAAACTGGAGCGCGGTTACCCTTGACACAACTCGATGATTCCTACAGTATGGCCGCGCCATTATCCGCATGCGCGCAAGAAATCAGTCTGAGGGCTGGTGGCAAACCAACATCATCCACAGTTGCACCATGATCCCGGCTACAGCTGGAAACTCATTCTCATGATGGGCCTCAGCGCCTTCGCTGTGTTGGGTACCCTGCTCGCTTCTTACTTTGCGGAACGGCGCTCGGGTTTACAAGCGAGCTGGCCGGAAACGAAAGGAACCCCAGTTTCTCTTCGTGTCGTGGAACTTCCATCGAACCCCAGATTCCCCTATACCTACTACGCTGGAGAATGCCTGGTGGAATATCAAGTAGGCGGCAGATCTTACCGAATCTGGGCTTCCGGGGGACTCTTGGACAGGGACCAGGGCTACGTGGCCGATCAAATGACGGTGTGTCCCATCGCCAGCTACGTTGTGCACTACAACCCAAAGGATCCGCAAGACGCAAGGGCTTCGCGTCCCGACCCTTTTCCGTAGCCTTTGGAAAGCGTCGGGCTCCCTCGCCCGACGCCCCTGAATCTCTACTTGCCGCTCTCCGGCACCAATCCGCGAAACTTCATCATGGGCTCCACCGACGGGCTGGCCCCACGCCAAGCGTCGTACATCTTTTCGAGGTCCTCGGTGTTGCCGCGAGACAAGATCATCTTGCGGAAGCGATCGCCGTTTGCGCGCGTCAGTCCGCCGTGATCCTCGAACCACTGGAACGCATCGTGGTCGAGCATTTCCGCCCACAGGTACGCGTAGTAGCCCGCCGAATAGCCTCCGCCCCAGATGTGCGCGAAGTAGCTGGAACGGTAGCGGGACGGTACGTAGCTCAGAGCAAGATGCGTCTTTTCGAGCGCCTGTTTCTCAAATTCATCGGGGTTTTGCAAAGGAGTGCCGGGCGGAAGCGTATGCCACTGCATGTCGAGTTGTGCCGCAGCGACCACCTCGGTGAACGCGTATCCCTGGTTGAACTTGAGTGACTTCTTGATCTTCGCCATCAGTTCCGGAGGCATCGCTTCGCCTGTCTGGTAATGCTTCGCGTAGTGATGAAACACCGCTGGGTACGTTGCCCAGTTCTCGTTGAACTGCGACGGAAACTCCACGAAATCGCGTGCCACCGAAGTTCCGGAAAGAGTCGGATACGTCGTGTCGGCGAACATCCCGTGCAACGCATGTCCGAACTCGTGGAACATGGTGCTCACGTCGCGGAAATTCAATAGTGCCGGCTGTCCCTCGGCGGGCTTGGCAAAGTTGGCAACGTTGATGACCACCGGTAGCGTGCCCTGCAGCTTCGACTGGTTGACCAGATTGTCCATCCAGGCGCCGCCGTTTTTGTTGTCACGCTTGAAGTAATCGCAGTACCAGAGCGCCAGGGGCTTGCCATCGGCATCGCTCACCTCGAACACGCGGACATCCGACTGCCACACGGGAATGTCCTTGCGCTCTTTGAAGGTAATGCCGTACAGCTGCGTCGCGGCATAGAACACGCCGTTCTCGAGCACGTTGTTGAGCTCGAAGTAAGGTTTGATCTGCGATTCGTCGAGATCGAACTTCGCCTTGCGCACCTGCTCGGAGTAGAAGTCCCAGTCCCAGGGCTCAAGCTGAAAGCCGCCGTTCTGTTGATCGATGAGTGCCTGGATATCGGTCGCTTCGCGCTTCGCGGCCGCGGTGGTGCCGGGCACCAGCGAGTCCATGAATTTGAGCGCCGCGGCCGGATTCTTGGCCATCTGGTCTTCGAGCTTCCAGCTGGCATAGTTCGGGAAGCCGAGCAGCTTCGCCTTCTGGGTCCGCAGCTCTGCGAGACGCGCCACCGTGTCGCGAGTGTCATTCGTACCGCCGCGTTCTGCGCGGTTCCATGAGTTCTCAAACAGCGTTTGACGCGTGGAGCGTTGCTGCAGCGTTGCAAGATCCGGCTGCTGCGTCGTGTTCTGCAGCGGGATGACGTAGCCTTCGACCTTGCGTCCTTTAGCAGCTTCGGCCGCGGCGGCAATTTGCGCGTCGGTCAACCCGGCGACCGCAGCCTTGTCGGTGGTCACGAAGGCCGCGTCTTTCGTGGCGGCCAGCAGCTTTCTGGTGAACGCTTGCGTGAGGGTGGATTCCTCTTCGTTCAGCTTCTTGAGTTGAACCTTGTCGGCATCGGAGAGATTAGCGCCCGAGTGGATGAACTTCTTGTAGTACCACTCGACCAGCCGCATCGATTCCGCATCCAGCTTCAAAGACAAGCGTTGGTCGTAGATGGTCTTCACGCGCTGGAACAGCTTCGCGTCGAGGAAAATTGCGTCAGAGTGAGCGGCCAGCTTGGGCGCTTCGATCTCCTGCACCTTCTGCAGCGTGGGGTTCAGGTTCGCACCCGTCACCGCATTGAATGCCAGCATCGCGCGGTCAAAGAGGCGTCCGGTCTTCTCCATCGCAACAATCGTGTTCTCGAAGGTCGGCGCGGCGGGATCATTCGCAATCTTGTTGACCTCCTCGCGCTGCTGCGCCATGCCCGCTTCGATGGCAGGCTGATAGTCCGTGTCTTTGATTTTGTCGAAAGGCGGCGCATGAAAAGGAAGGGTGCTCTCCGCGTAAAACGGATTGCTCGGGCCGAACTCAGTATCGGCGGCGTAAACGGGCGCTTGTGTTATTCCGATAGCCATAATTCCAGTAACAATCAGTGTAACAACTCGCCACAGCTTCTTTGTGAAAGGGAGTAGCGTTTTCTTGCTCATAAAATTAGATGTCTTACCTCGCATCAAGATATATGCGGATTGTAACGGAGCCGGTTGCCTGCAATGACCGACATCGTGGTCCGTTGCGCCACGCTGCTACCGTTTCGGGAGAGCAGCCAGGTGGAAGTACCGGCGCGCCTTGTGAACGTCCTTTGCAATTTGTTCGCGCAATGCCTCTACGGAGGGAAACTTGATCTCGTCCCGCAGGCGCTCGAGGAAAAAAACCTCCACCTCGGTGCCAGGCTGCAATTCGATGGGATGGAAGTTCAGCAGGTGAGTCTCGATGGCAAATGAATCCGTGCCGAACGTGGGCCGGTTGCCGACGTTTGTGACCGACTCGAAACATTCCTTGCCCACGCGGCTGTGCGTGATGTAGACGCCATCCTGCGGCACCAGTTCCTCGTAACGGTTCAGGTTAATGGTCGGCACGGTGTACTTGCTGCCATAGCCGCGGCCACGCCCAGGGGATGACAAAATCGCGAAGGGCCGCCCCAGCAGGTGGCGTGCCCGGCTGACGTGCCCATCGCGCAACAGCTTGCGAATCTGACTACTCGAGACCGATTCGCCGCGCATCACCATCTCGTCGAATACTTTCACGACAAAGCCCATCTCGCTGCCAAACTCTTTCAGTGCCTCGACATTGCCCGCTGCCTTATGGCCGAAATGAAAGTTGTAGCCTTCGTGGACTTCGCAGGCATGAAGCGTGTCGCGCAGAATGCGTTCGGCGAATTCTCGCGGCGTGAGTAGCGAGAGATCGCGGCTGAAGGGCAGCAGCAGCACCGCATCCAGGCCCGTGGCTTCCAGAAGGTGCAGTTTTTCAGGAGTAGGCGTCAGTAGTTTCAGGCCTGAGTCAGGGCGAAGAATTCGCGTTGGGTGCGGCTCGAAAGTGATGGCGACAGATTTGTCCCCCTGCTGGCGTGCGCGCTGCACAATGTCCTTGAGCACATGCTGATGGGCGCGGTGCACGCCGTCGAAGTTACCCACGCTGACCACGGTTGAGCCGAAGTTTGCCGGAACGTCTTCGAGTTGGTGGAAGACTTGCATAGGAAGCGTGGGGGCGATCGTCCGGAACAATCTAGATCTCGAACTCCAGTTTCATGCCGTCGTAGGACAAGCGCACGTGCGGCGGCAAGTCCGCGTTTGTTTTCTCGTGCGGCAGATCGTGACAGATGTGCGTGAAAAAGACGCGCCTGGCCTTCACCTGATCCCCAATGCGCATCGAGTTCTCCACGGTCGAATGTGTTGGATGCGGCTTGTGCCGCAGCCCGTCGAGAAAGAGCACATCCAGCCCCTCGAGCAGCGGCATGGATGATTCGGGAATCGTGCTGAAGTCGGTCAGGTACGCGGCGTTGCCGACGCGATATCCGAAAATCTCCGTGTCTCCGTGCATGACGGGCACCGGCTGAATGCGCGTGCCGAATAAATCGAAAGGCCCGTCGATGGGCTTCAGTTCCAGCCGCGCCAGGCCGCCGAACTTGTAATCCGCGTCAAAGATGTAACTGAACATTTTTCGAAGGAAGTCGGCCGCCTCGGGCCGCGCATACAGTGGAATCTTCCCCTCGCGGTGATAGCTCAGTGGGCGGAGGTCGTCGATGCCGAGAATGTGATCAGCATGGGCGTGCGTGTACACCACCGCATCAATCTTGCGAATGCCTTCGCGGATCGCCTGCTCGCGGAAGTCCGGGGTCGTGTCGATCAGAACTGTCTTGCCGCCGAATTCGAGCAGAATCGATGGCCGGGTGCGACGGTCGTGCGGATCGCTCGAATGGCACACGGCGCAGTCGCAGCCAATGGTAGGCACTCCCATTGAAGTGCCGCTGCCCAGCACCGTCAGCGTTGCCTTCATCGTGTCTTGCCGCCCGCGGCTGGGCTGGGAGCCTGCGGGGGACGCGCGAGCGCGTTCGTCACCTCAACGTATGCCATGCGCAATTCATAGAGACAGTTCTGCAGAAAATGCTCTTCGGTCGAGGTGAGATTGCCCTTGGTCTTGGTTTGCAGCAGGCCCAGCGTGTCGATAGTCTGGCGCGCCCCGATCAGGTCGATGCGCGGCTGCGCGCCCTCTTCCGCCATCATCCCCATTTGCATCATCGCGCTCATGTAAAGCGATGCCATGAAGCGCTCGAACGTAATCTCGAATTCCTTGGCCGAATGTCCGCTCAGTTCCACCCGCGCGTCGAGGTCCTTCGACGACTGCTTGTACGCGTCATCGCTGGCTTTTTGCTCGGCCGCGCTGGGTGGCGGAGGAACCTTCGAGTCCGCGAGATCGGAGGGTGCAGCCTCGGGCGTAGCGACAGCCGTCGTAGCGGGCGGAGCGGGTGTCTCCGGTTTGGCTTCTTCCACGCGCCTTTCTTCTGGATGGTCGGAGCGCAAATCGCCGTCAGTGGTGAAGAGCCTGCGATCAGTCACAGTGAAGCCCGTGTCTTGCTTTTCTTTAGCCATAGAAGTTTCCTCTTAATTCAGCAATTCGCGAAAGGGAAGTTCGGAGACGGTCACGCGACTTCCAGCGATGTCCAAGTCTTTGCCCGGCCCAGCCAGTTCGCGGCGCAGATACCCGAGCGCCACCGACTGATCGCCGGTTGGCCCGGGGATCAGCGCAGAACTCGTAATTTCCCCGACTTCCTTGCCCTGCCACTGGATTTTTGTGCCGACGGCGGGTGCCGCTCCCTCGATCTTGAATCCGGTGAACTTGCGGTGAACGTTGCCGCGCGACCGGATGCGCTCCACGATCTCCTGCCCCACGTAGCAGCCCTTGCTGAAATTCAAAGCATGCTGCTGCTCAGTTTCCTGCGGCAGATCGCGCTCACGGATATCTTTCCCATAGAGCGGGATGCCAAGGGCGATGCGGTAAAGCTCCAGCGCGTCCTGCCCGACCAGCGTCGCCCCGGCGTTTTTCAAGGCGTCGCGTGAATGCCCGACCTGCTGTGGAGCAATCCAGACTTCAAAAGACGGAAAGACGTCATCTCCTCCGCGCACCACGCTGATCGGAGCGTCTTGCCACGTCAGGTCGGAAACTTCAAGCGGCTTCATCGTCGAGACCTGAATACCGGCGGCTGCTAGCACGGCAACACTCTTGGGTCCGGTCACGCCGATGATCGCGAGGCTATCGGTTACATCCGTGACTTCGACGTCGTCCATGATGATGTAGTGGTCGAACGTAGCCAGAATTTTCGCTAATTGCCGCTGATCCGATTCCACCAGCAGGCTTTCGCCCCGATGGAAGGCGAGCAAGTCGCCCAGGATGTGGCCTTGGGGGTTCAACAAAAAGGCGTAGACGCCGCGATTCTGCGGCAAGTCCTTGATGTTGTTGGTCACCATGCCGTTCAGCCAGCGTACCCGGTCACTCCCCGTCAGCCGGATTTTCACGCGCTGCGGCAGTTCGTAGACCCCGCAGGTTGACCGAAGCGCGGCAAATTCGTCTGTAACCTTGCCGAAGTGCGCGGGCCACTGTTTTTCGGCGGGAGTCGGCGTGGCGGCGTCGTTATGTGAGGTTGTCAGCGACATCAGCGTATTTCTTGATTATAGCGAAGAGATGCAGGCTCGGGCTTTGGGGACGCAACGTAAAAAGGCCGGCTCTGGGCTGCGCGAACGTAGTACTTTGCGGCCCTTAGCGGTCTTTCTTGGCGTCCTTAGCGGTTAAAAGCTCTTCCGGAAAAAATCTGTAACCGCAAAGTTCGCAAAGGTAACGCGAAGATCGCGAAGGAAATCACATTCCGCAGAGGAGAGCACCAAATGAGGTTTTTTCACGCTGCAATACTCATGATGTTGGCCGCCGCTCCGGCCTTCGCCCAGTCCGACGCGCAAAAGGCGCTCGACCGCTTCAAAGCAATGGAGGGCACCTGGGTAGGAAAAGGCGCGCACGGCGAAACCGCAGAAGTGACCTACCGCCCAATCGCGGGCGCCACCTCGGTGATGGCCGACATCAAGATGGGCGACGAGGCCATGACCAGCCTCTACTACGTTGACGGCCAGAAATTGATGATGACGCACTTCTGTCCCAGCAACAATCAGCCGCGCATGCAGGCCGTCATTTCTCCCGACGGCAAGACCGTGACATTCGATTTTCTCGACGCCACCAACCTGGCTTCTCCGCAAGCCGGACACATGCACAAAGCGGTTTACATTTTTGCCGACGCCGACCACTACAACGAAGATTGGACGTGGAAGCACGAAGGCAAAGATGCGCACATGCAGTTCGAAATGCAGCGCAAGAAGTGAACTTCGCTCTCCGGGACTCGACGGGCACGGCAAGGGGAAGGGCCCGGCTTCTGCCGTGTCGTTATGCGCGCCGTCGATGGGGCTTTAGCCCCTGAGGTTGGCTTTCCCTCCCAGTCGGCTTATTTTCTGCGCGCTCGAGACTCATGAAAAATGGAAAAGCCCCGCGCCACTTGATACTCTCTGCATCGTGACATCACCTAAGAAGGTTGCAGTCCTGGCCGGCGACGGCATCGGGCAGGAAGTAATTCCGCAAGCCCTCAACGTTCTCGAAGCTTCAGGCGCGGGCGTCGAAATCCAGCAGTTCGACTGGGGCGCCACACGGTATCTTGCCGACGGCGTCACGGTGCCGTCTGATGGCTTTACGATGCTCAGCCGCGACTTTGATGCCATCCTGGTCGGTGCCTTCGGCGATCCGCGGGTCCCGACTAACATCCACGCCAAAGAAATCCTGCTCGGCATGCGTTTCCAGATGGATCTGTACGCGAACGTGCGTCCGGTCCGCCTGCTCGACGCTGCGCTTTGCCCTCTGAAAGGTGTGGAACCCAAAGATGTCGACTTCGTCGTCATCCGCGAGAACACCGAAGGCGTTTACGGAGATCTGGGCGGCGTCTTCAAGAAGGGCACCACGGACGAAGTTGCCATTCAGGAAGACATCAACACGCGTAAGGGAGTGGAACGAGTCATTCGGCATGCTTTCGACTATTGCCAGAAGCATCCCAAGCACGACGGCGCAAAGCGTAGCCGCGTTCTCATGTGCGACAAATCAAACGCCATGACGCACGCCGGCGGATTGTGGCAACGAGTCTTTAAGGAAGTCGCGAGCGAGTACCCGCAAATCAAGCCCGAACACATGTACGTCGACGCCCTCTGCATGCAGATGGTCCGTGATCCCCGTCCCTTCGACGTGATCGTCACCAACAACATGTTCGGCGACATCATCACTGACCTGGCTGCCGGACTGCAGGGTGGACTTGGCATGGCCGCCAGCGGGAATATCCATCCGGGCAGAACTTCAATGTTCGAGCCCGTACACGGCTCGGCCCCTCCCATCGCCGGGAAAAACGTTGCGAACCCGATCGGCGCGATTCTGACCGTGGCCATGATGCTGCGCCATCTCGGGATGGAAACCAATGCCACTAAGATCGAAAACGCCGTTCTGGCCGCCCTTCAAGCCAAAAAGACCACGCAGGATGTGGGTGGGACTCTCGGCACCCAAGAGGCTGGGCAGTGGATTGCCGAAAGGGTGGGGAAACAATGATCCATTGCCGCCGAGTGCGTCGTCGAGCATGGCTAACGAAGATTTCTCCGAATTTTTTGCGCTGCGGTCTTTGTGCGATCGTCGTGCTGGGTTTCGCTCTTGGCAATGCGGCGGCTCAAATCTCCAGCGTGCCTGCGCGCGAGTGGATCATCCAAGAGGCAGGACAGGCGCAGAATCCGCCTGCCGCATCGCCGCCGCAACAACCCGAAGCTCCCGCCCCGGATAAGGCTGATAGCGCAAGTCAGGCGCCCGCCGATCAGCCCGAGAAAAAAATCTCACCCAAGGAGGCCGAGGAACTTTTCCGCTCCGTCGATCAGATCCTGAAGTTCGTCAGCAAAGACACTGCACTGCAAATCAAGGAAGACGTGAAGCGCAAGCTGGTGAACCGTGATGAAGTGGTCGCGTTCATCCGGAAGCATATGGAGGAAGACGAAGACTCGCAGCGCCTCCGTCGCTCGGAACTGGTGCTGAAGAAATTCGGACTTCTACCGCGCAACTTCGATCTGCAAACTTTCCTTCTAGCGCTGCTGCGCGAGCAGGTTGCCGGCTATTACGATCCCAAAACCAAAACCGTGAATCTGCTCGACTGGATCGAGGCCGAGCAGCAGAAGCCGGTTCTCGCGCACGAGTTGACCCATGCGCTCCAGGATCAGTCCTTTGGTCTCGAGAAGTACATGAAGGCAGGCGACACGGATCTGGGCGCGAGCAAGAAAGAGCCTACCGTCGCCGATATAGAAAACGACGAGGCCACGACCGCGCACCAGGCGGTCGTCGAAGGGCAGGCGATGGTCGTGCTCATCGACTACGAACTCGCACCCAGCGGGCAGTCCGTGGTCGATGCGCCGCAGATCGTTGAAGCGCTCAAGGCAGGCATGCTGGTGGGCACGCCCGACTCGGTTGAGTTTCGCAACGCGCCGCTCTACATCAAGGAAGCCCTTACGTTTCCGTATCGCTATGGACTGGATTTTGAATCGGAACTGCTCACCAAGATCGGGAAAGAGAAGGCCTACACGGGTGTTTTCAAAAATCCGCCGCGGTCCACGCGCGAGATCATGGAGCCCGGAGTCTATCTATCCGGAGAAAAACTTCCTCCCATGCCGCTGCTGGACTTCAAAAAAGATTTCAAGGCTTACGATAAGTTCGATGTGGGCGCGGTCGGCGAGTTTGATGCCGCGCTGCTGATCGATCAATACGCCGGCCCGGAAACTTCCAAGCGGCTGTATCCCCACTGGCGCGGCGGTTATTACTACGCGGTACGTCCCAAAGGCGATAAATCAGCTCCGCTCGGATTGGTGTATCTGTCGCGCTGGTCGAATCCGGAAAAGGCGTCCGAGTTCGCATACGTATACGCGAAGGGATTGAAGAGCCGCTACACGAGCGCGCACGAGACCGGCAACGACGCCAAGTCCGACAAGCCGGCACAAGTCATTGTCGAGACGCTTGACGGCAAGCACAGCTACCTGACGGAAGATGGGCCGATCGTCATCGAAGTGAAAGGCGACATGGTGCTGATCAGCGAGAGCCTCGATCAGGACACGACCGAGAAGGTCGAGCACGAAGTCTTTCCGGCCGCCGCGGCACAATGAGGAGTCGCTCGAGGTTTGTGCGAGGATTCATTCGCTACAAGCTAAGTCGTTGAAAACAGGTGGAGGGCGGGTTTCAGGGCCGGAATGACGGTCCACGCATCGCACTGGATGCACATTGCGAGCGTTCCTGAGACCGCAGAGCGTACTTTGGGAGTTGTGGTGATGTTCGGGTCCGTTCGAGCACAGCGGTCCCATCTGAGGGCTTCTAATCACCAACTCTTAACCCAGAGATAAGTTTTCCCGAGATGGGAAGGTCGCCCAGCGAAAGCTTCTACCAAAAATCCTTCGCGTTCCTCGGTGTCCTCTGGGATGAAGGTTTTCCTGGATCAATTGCGCCGATGCGGATTCCGGCGCGGACTTTTCACGGGCACCCCGCTCTTCAGCGGAAGGAATCGGTGAACCGGTGCATTGACTGTAAATATTTTTCCGTCGCGCTCCAGGGTCAATGCGCGAGACTGTCCGGGCGTCCCGCTGAGCAGCGACCATACCTGCCCCAGTGTTGCTCCTGTAACCGGCGCGCCATCAACTCCAACCAGAACGTCTCCAGCGCTCACATCCGGAACCGTGGACTTACCGTCGATGCTGAGAATGGCCGACACGGTAAAGTGTCCATTGACCGTGGGATGTAGCGTGAGGCCGACGACATCCACGTCGGGCGCCGGGTTGTGGCTGACAATGTCGAGGTACACCGTCTGATGGGCGTAGTCGATCCCGACGCGGCAATTGCGGAAAGCTTCTCCGCCCAGCAGGCCGTTGGTGTCGGCGCCCACGCGCTCGTTGAGTTCCGTGAGAGCGGCGGGCGGCAGGCTGGCGAAGGCAATTCCTGAGAGAGCCGCAGTCCCGACCTGAAAGTCCGGGATGCGCAGTAGTTCTCGCTCCGCCTCATCGGGCGAACCCGTCACATTGGCGGCGCCCACGGCGCCCTTTAAATACGGCCACGTGGAATGTGCAGCGCGCCACTTCGCCAATCGCTCGCTGTCAAGGAAGTTGATGGGCGAGCCGGTATCGAGAGCGAACCTCAACTGCTCGTCTTGGAGCTGCCCCGTGATGTCGATCAGTCCCGTCGGGTTCACTCGGGCCTTGGTCGGGGTGCCCTGAAACTTGACCGAACCCGGTGCGCCAATCGTGAATTGCCGGGTGGCGTAGTCGAGGACGACGTCGTAGTTGCGAAGGACCGCGGCCGGGAGATTGATCTCCGGACTCATGCCGGCGACCATGACGTCCTTGGGAATTCCTGCCGGGGCGTGGGCTGTTTGCATTCTCTCCAGAGGAATCTTCATGCCGCCGATCTGGATTTCGGGGGGAAGCGTCGTCTCACACGTTTGCGCATCGCATTTGACGGGGCCGAACAACTCGCCCACCCGCTGGCTGGTGGTCATCTCGGTGGCCGCCGTATCGACCAGGCCGCGTACTCGCTTGCTGCTTCCGTCGGGCAAGGGAAGATAGACGTCGATCACAATGCGATTGTGGTCGAGCGTGATGGGAACCGTGACTGACTTGGGTTCCTGCGCGAAGGCCGCGGTCCACAGGAAGAATGCGACCAAGATTGCCCGAACAAACTTCATGTGCTCGATTGTAGACGAGTGTTTAGAGCTTTTAACCGCGAAGGACGCGAAGGCTGGCGCAAAATTCGCAAAGCGGATCTGTAGCGATTGCCTTTGCGTCCTCTGCGGATTTTCTTTGCGAACTTCGTGGTTAAAAGCTTTTCGCTTTTGTTTTAAATGTTGCGAACGCCAGTGGATCCCTCGTGCTTTTGTATAATCATGCGTTTGCTTCACGTTGGCGGAGTTCACAGGGAGGTCGTTTGTCGCAGGCGGAGATTGGGATCATAGGGGGAAGCGGGCTGTATTCCATGCCCGGGTTAAGCGACGTGCGGGAAGTACGGCAGGAGACGCCGTTTGGCGAGCCGTCTGACCCCTACTTCCTGGGAACACTCGAAGGGCGCAAGGTCGCCTTTCTCGCGCGCCACGGACGCGGGCACCGCATTCTTCCGACCGAACTGAATTTCCGCGCGAACATTTACGGCTTCAAGCAACTGGGCGTAGGGCGAATCGTTTCAGTCTCTGCCGTCGGCTCCCTCAAGGAAGAGCACAAGCCGCTAGACTTTATGATTCCAGACCAGTTCTTCGATCGCACGCGGCACCGTGTCGACACCTTCTTCGGCAACGGCATCGTGGCGCACATCGCTTTCGCTGATCCCGTCTGCCCACAGCTTTCAGTCGTGGTGGAAGGCGCCTGCAAGAAAGCCGGCGTCGTTGGCAAGCGTGGCGGGACGTACCTCAACATGGAAGGGCCGCAGTTCTCGACCAAGGCCGAATCGAACATCTACCGCAGCTGGAATATGGATGTGATCGGCATGACCAACTTGCAGGAAGCCAAGCTCGCACGCGAGGCCGAAATCTGCTACGTGACGGTTGCCATGGTGACCGATTATGACTGCTGGCATCCGCATCATGATTCGGTGACGGTCGATCAGATCGTTGCCGTGCTAGTGAAGAATGCGGAGAACGCCGCCAAGGTGGTGCGCGAAACGGTTGCGGCCATGCCTGCGGACCGTACATGCAAGTGTGGAGCTGCCCTGGCGCACGCGATCCTCACCGACCGCGACAAGATTCCCGCGGCCACGCGCAAGAACCTGAGCCTGATTCTGGACAAATATTTTTCCCCGGGGAAGTAGCTTCACTCCTAACTCATGAGCATACTCGTCGTTGGTTCGGTTGCATTCGACAACATCGCCACGCCTTCTGGTCGCGTGGAAAACGTGCTGGGTGGCGCTGCCACGCACTTTGCCCTGGCCGCCAGCTTTTTCACCAAGGTGCGGGTCGTGGCCGTGGTGGGGGATGACTTCGGCGCCGAG
The DNA here is from genome assembly GCA_035652655.1 of Terriglobales bacterium. Taxonomy (GTDB): domain Bacteria; phylum Acidobacteriota; class Terriglobia; order Terriglobales; family Acidobacteriaceae; genus Gp1-AA133. The sequence goes on along the minus strand of DASRDJ010000210.1, from coordinate 19,862 downwards.
CATGAAGACGTGTTGAAGAAGCGCGGCATTGATACGCGCGGCATCGAACGCGCGCCCGGCAAGACTTTCCGCTGGGGTGGCCACTACACCGACAACCTCAACGAGGCGAAGACCGACTTCACCGCTCTGAACGTGTTCGAGAAATTCCAGCCCAAGATTCCCAAGGAATATGGCGACACCGACTTTCTGTTTCTGGCCAACATTCATCCTTCGCTGCAGACGGCGGTGCGGCAGGAGATGAACGGCGTCCGGCTCACGGGCGGCGACACCATGAATTTCTGGATCAACGGCACGCCCCGCGAGTTGGCTGAGATGCTTAAGCGGGTCGACGTGCTGCTGATCAACGATACGGAAGCCAAGATGATCGCGAACGAAACGAACCTGCCGCGAGCTGCGCAGAAAGTCCTTTCGATGGGACCGCGCGCGCTGGTCATCAAGCACGGCGAATATGGCGCGACGATTTTCTTCCGCGAGGGCGCTTTCGGGATCGGCCATCATCCTTTCCGCGCCCCGGCCTTGCCTATCGAACAAGTGCAGGACCCCACAGGCGCGGGCGATTCGTTCGCCGGCGGATTCATGGGATACATCGCGTCGCAGGGCGAAGTGAACCGCGAAGTGCTGAAGCGGGCGTTGTTCTACGGCGGCGTGATGGGTTCTTTCACCGTGGAGCGATTCGGCACCGAGCGGCTGCAGTCGCTGACGCGCGACGAGATCGAAGAGCGCTTCCAGGTCTTCCGCGAACTAACCCATCTCGAATGAATTCACCTTCGCAGCGCGGGGATCGCGAAACTGCATCCGTTGCGGCGCTGGCTGCGTGCGTCTCAGTTGTCGCCTTCCTCATCACCTACCGCAACGGCGCGGTTCTTCTCTACGGCGACGCGGTCGCTCACATCAATATTGCACGCCGTGTGTTTGATTCGCAGACGCCCGGCCTGCTGCAACTCGGCACGGTCTGGCTGCCGTTACCGCACCTGTTGATGATGCCCCTGGTGGCGTCGAACTGGGCGTGGCAGACGGGCGTCGGCGGCTCGGTGCCTTCCTTGGTGGCGTACGTGTTCGGAGTGATCGGCCTGTTTCGACTGGTGCGCGGGGCCGTGACGAACTCGGGCCGCCCGCCGTCTCATGCGAGCGCTGTCGCGCTGTTTGCCGCTGCGATCTACGGATTGAATCCAAATCTTCTCTACCTGCAATCCACGGCGATGACCGAGCCGCTGTATCTCGCGGTATTCATCTGGGCGGTCGTGTACTTCGCTGAGTTCGTGCAGGAACTGAGAGCGAACGGCTGGACGAGTGCAGCGACCCGGTCGCTATGGAGATGCGGGGCGGTGCTCGCGGCTGCGTGTCTCACGCGCTACGACGGATGGTTCCTCACTGCGACCGTCGGGGCTTTGGTGATCTCCATCGCGTGGCGCGCAGACGGAGGACGCGCATGGCGGGCGATCGCCATGTTCGTGCTGCTGGCTGCTGCAGCGCCGCTCCTCTGGTTCGCCTACAACGGGATCGTTTACAGGAATGCGCTGGAGTTTGCCAACGGACCGTACTCGGCTCGCGCGATCGAGAAAAGGACGGCGGTTCCCGGATTTCCGCCGCACCCCGGCACGCACAATCTTCCGGCGGCAGGCTTGTACTTTCTGAAATCGGCAGAGTTCAGCGTCGCGGAAGGGAACTGGCAGCGCGTGTGGATTCTGATCGCACTTCTGGGCGCCGGATTCATCGCGTTCGCCGACCGCCGCCTCGCACCACTGCTGCTGCTTCTGATTCCCATTCCGTTTTACATGCTGTCGGTGGCGTATGGCGGTGTGCCGATTTTCACGCCCTCGTGGTGGCCGTTTTCCTACTACAACATTCGCTATGGAACTCAATTGCTGCCGGCGCTGGCGGTGTTTGTCGCACTCGCCGCGTTCTACTGCATTTCGTTCGTCAAGCCACCTGCTGGGAGGTTTGGGGTCTCAATCGCTGCCCTTGCTCTAGTGATCGCGAGCTACGCGACCATATGGCGCGCGCAGCCCGTGTGCTATCGCGAGGCTTGGATCAATTCGCGAGCGCGTATCCCACTGGAAAGTTCATTGGCGGAACAACTGAAGCGCTTGCCGCCGAACTCAACACTGCTCATGTACCTAGGTGAGCACGTGGGGGCCCTTCAGGACGCGGGCATTCCGTTGAAACGCACGATCAACGAGGGGAATCACCGGGTATGGAGGCAGCCTTCGGATCCGGAAGGCCTGTGGGAGCAGGCGCTGAAAGATCCGTCAAAGTTCGCGGATTACGTTGTGACTTTCGACGGCGATCCCGTCGCTCAAGCGGTTGAGGGTCACGCTTTGCAGTCGGTTGCGATTATTGCAGTGAACGGCCGGCGCAAGGCGGCGATTTCTAACGCACGGTATGTGCCCACACAACGCGACTGACTGTGCAGAGTCGGTGCGGGATGCAATCCCCCGTTGTCCCCCGTCAGCCATCCGACAGCTAAGCTACAATGGCCGCCTATCCAAAGATTCGGCTTTCCCGGGCGAATTTAATATTCGAGACAATCGGAGGCAGGAATGAAGCAAATCCGGAATGCAGGTGTGTGCTGTGTGTTGCTGTTCGCCGTCGGTGCTGTCGCGCAGAGTGCGACACCAAAAGATGCACCCCGCAGCGTGGCACAGGTTCTCGATAGCTCAGCCGGCAACATGGAACACGAGTTTGTGTCGGCGGCTGACGCCATGCCCGAGGACAAGTTCGGGTACTTCCCGACATCCGGCGAATTCAAGGGAGTGCGCACGTTCGCGCAGCAGGTCAAACATGTCGCCGCGGTGAACTATATCCTGGGCGCGTCGATTCTTCAGGAAAAGCCGCCAGCGGACGTTGGCGCAGAATCAGGCCCCGAGTCGCTCACTACGAAAGCCGACATTTTGAAATACCTGAAAGACTCTTTTGCGTATGCGCACAAGGCGATTGGTTCGATAAATGAAAAAAACTTTCTCGAACCCATCAAGTGGCCGTTTGGCGATCGTCCGTCGAGCCGCCTCGAATTGGCTGGCGTCGTTACGTCGCATGGCTTCGATCACTATGGGCAGATTGTGGTTTACCTGCGAAGCAATGGAATCGTCCCGCCTGCGAGCCGGTGAGGTGTCGATCCGGTGGTAGAATCCACTCGCTTTTGCAACCTTGACAGCCATGCCTGAACTTCACAGCTCTTTGGGTTCGATCGGCGCGCAGATGGAGACGGTGCTCTCCAGCACCGTGGTGCGGCTGATCGTAGCCGCGATTCTGGGCGGGGCGATCGGCCTCGAACGCCAGTTGCGCCGCAAGCCAGCCGGATTGCGAACCAACATGTTTATCTGCTTCGGCGCTGCCATGTTCACCGTGCTCTCCGACAAACTGGCCGGCAGCCTGGGCGGCGATCACACCCGGGTGGCTGCGCAGATTATTCCGGGCATCGGCTTTATCGGTGCGGGATCGATCCTGCACGCGCGCGGCTCAGTGGTCGGCCTAACGACTGCTGCAACCTTGTTCGTCGTGGCCTCGGTGGGAATGGCGGCGGGCGGTGGACTCTACATTACCGCGGTGTTTGCCACAGTGGTGATTCTGCTCGCGCTCGCTGTTCTGGGAAGGTTAGAACGTCGATTCGCCATCCACTCGACATCCGTCACGTACGAAGTTACAGGCAAGAGCGCGGAAGCGATTCTGGTCGAGGCAAACCGCGCGCTCGACGAAGCGCGCACCGTCATGCAAAACGTACGGGTCGCGGGTGATCCGGGACACGTGCGCGTGATGTTTACCGTAGACGGCCGGCCCGAAGATCAACAGCAAATCAACCTGCTACTCCACCAGTCAACCGTCTTCTCCACGGTGGGATCGCTGGGCGCTCTGGAGCACGAGTGACCCCGCGCCCATGGACATCCCCTTCACCAAGGCCAGCGCGTGCGGAAATGACTTCCTGATCATCGACGGAACACTGGCTCCCGACCGCCTCCATGAAGTGACCCGGCAGATCTGCGACCGCCATGACGGCGTCGGCGCTGACGGTGTGGAGTGGCTTTTCACGGACAGCGACGCCGACGTGGAAGCGCGCCTGATTAATGCCGACGGCTCTGATGCGGAGATCTCGGGCAACGGCACGCGTTGCGTCGCGGCCTACCTGTCCGCCGAATCGAAGAAGGAGTCTGTGACGATCCGAACTGGCGCAGGCGTAAAGAAGTGCACGCTGGTGTCGCGCAGCGGAAACACATCGGAGTTTGAAGCGGCCATGGGCGCGCCCCGTGTGGAGGCCGAGATATCGATCGCAACGTCGTTTGGGGAAGTGAGGGGTATTCCGGTCTCGATGGGGAACCCGCACTTCGTTGTGCTTGTCGAGAAATTCTGGTCAGACTGGCAAGCGCGGGCCGCCGAGATGCAGCGCAGCACAATCTTCAAGCAAGGCATTAATATTGAGCTGGTGCACGTTCAAGACAAGTCCAATATCGACGTCCGCTTCTTCGAGCGTGGAGTCGGTGAAACCCAATCCTCCGGGACCGGTTCGAGTGCGGCCGCGGTGGCCTCGATCGCGAGCAGGCGCGCGCAGTCGCCGGTAATCGTGCACGCTCCAGGCGGTTCGCAGACAGTGCGCTTCGAGCAAGAAGTCTTTCTTCGCGGGCCTGCGACGCTGATCTGTGAAGGACGATTTTTTGTTTAGGATGAGCCCTTGAGCAACTCGACGCCACAGACTGCGCGCACCAAGCCGAAGGCACTGCAAACGGGCGACACGGTTGGAATCGTGGCCCCGGCCAGTAACATCAAGCGCGAACTCCTGGAGCAGGGTTGCGAAGCGCTACGTCTGCTTGGTTACAAGCCGTTCTACCTGGACTCTATCCTCGAACAGGATCTGTATTTTGCCGGCTCGCCCAAGCGGCGCGCGCGCGAACTGGAAGAAATGTTTACCCGCGACAATGTACGCGCCATCGTATGTGCGCGCGGTGGGTATGGCGCGAATTACCTATTGGGAGAACTCGATCCGGCCAAGATCGCTGGGCATCCGAAAATCTTTGTGGGATACAGCGACATCACCACGCTGCTGACATGTTTCTGCGATGCGGCGCGCTTTGTGACCTTTCACGGCCCCATGGTGACGAAGGATTTCGCCCACGCCGACGGCGTTGACCTGGTCTCGTGGCAGGCGGCGTTGACCGGGCTGGCCGGATGGGAAATCACGTCGGGCGCGGACTCGGGTGCTGGAGGATTAGTCGATGGTACGGCCGAGGGTGTTCTCTACGGAGGCTGCCTGTCGATTCTGGTCGCAGCCCTCGGCACGCCACACGAGATCGGCACCAACGGCACCATCCTGTTTCTTGAAGATGTTAATGCCAAGCCCTATCAAGTAGACCGCATGCTCATGCACCTCAAACTCGCGGGAAAACTGGCGGGCGTGCAGGGCATCGTGTTCGGCGAAATGCTGGATTGCAACCAGAGCCAAGGGCAACCGTACACCTTGCAGGAAGTCATCCTGCGAATTGTGGGCGATCTGGGCATCCCGATTGCGTACGGATTGCGGTCGGGCCACGTTACCCGGAAGAACATTACCCTTCCGTTTGGGGTGCGCGCGAGTCTGCGCGTGAACAGCGGCGAGGCGACGCTTAAGATATTGGAAGCGGCAACTCAGCCTTGAGTGCGGAACGGGAGACGATGGCAGACAAGAAACACATTCATTTGATCGGCATTTGCGGTACGGCGATGGCGTCGCTGGCCGGCATGCTAAACGAGCGCGGATTTCGGGTCACGGGTTCGGACGCGGCGGCCTACCCACCGATGTCGGACTTTCTCGCGTCGTTGAAGATTCCGGTGGCGCAGCCCTTTGATGCGGCGAACCTGCAACCACATCCCGATTTGGTGGTGGTGGGTAACGCGATGTCGCGCGGGAATCCGGAACTGGAGTACGTGCTCGACGAGAGAATTCCGTTCTGCTCGCTCCCGCAAATTCTGCACGACGAATTCCTGCGCGGGAAAGAAGTCATCGTGGTCGCCGGGACGCACGGCAAGACCACGACCACCTCCATGCTGTCGTGGATTTTTCATTCCGCAGGCAAGCAGCCATCGTTTCTGATTGGCGGCATCGCCGAGAATTTCGGATCGAGCTTTGCGCTGGGCGGCGGAGAGCACTTCATCTTGGAAGGCGACGAGTACGACACGGCCTTCTTCGACAAGGGACCGAAATTCCTGCATTACTTTCCCGATGCTGTCGTGCTGACTTCTGTGGAGTTCGATCACGCCGACATCTATAAGGACCTGGACGCGGTGGAAACCTCGTTCAAGCGGCTGGTGAACCTGGTGCCGCGGCGCGGACGCGTTGTGGCATTCGATACCGGGGACAGCGTTGAGCGGTGTATCGCGAAGGCCTTCTGTCCGGTGGAGCGCTACGGCTTGCAGGCAAAGTCTGCGTGGCAAATCACAGATCTCCGCTTCGATCCGACGCGAACTTCTTGGACTGTCCTGCACGATGGCAAACGATGGGCCGACTTCGAATTCAGCCTCGCGGGCGAGTACAACGTCTGCAACGCGACCGCTGCAGCGGCGATGGCTGCGGGATACCACATTCCAGTCGAAGACATTCAGCACGCTTTGCGCACCTTCCGCAGCGTGAAGCGCCGGCTGGAGGTAAAGGCCCAGGTCAACGGGATCACGATCATCGACGACTTTGCACACCATCCGACGGCGATTGCCGGGACGTTGACGGCATTGCGCTCGCGCTTCCCCGGATCACGCTTGTGGGTCGTCCTCGAGCCGCGCTCAAACACGCTGCGCCGGAATGTATTCCAGCACGAACTGGCGAACAGCCTGGCCCTCGCCGACGAGGTCATCGTTGCAGGAGTGTTCAAGTCGGATTCCATTCCGCAGGCCGAGCGCCTGGACCTGATGGCGGTAGGCGCGGAGTTGCAGCAGCGCGGAAAACGCGCGCGGATTATTTCTGGCGCCGATGGGATTGTGCAGGTGATCGCCCCCGAACTTCGCTCTGGCGACGTGGTGGCGATTCTCTCCAATGGCGGCTTTGAGGGCATCTATGAGAAACTTCCAGCCCGACTGAAGTCGCTGGGCAGCAAGAATCCTCTGGAGGCGTCCGCCAAAGCATGAGCAAGAAGCCGGGGACCTGGTGTTCGCTGGTTCTCCTGGTGTGGACGTGTGCGAGTGGCTCGACGCTCCCTGCGCAGAATCCTGCCGAACTGCGCTACACGGTTTCGCTCGCAGACAATCAGAATCATCTGGTGCGCGTACAGATGGAGTTGCCTTCGGGCGCACCCACCCGGCGCGTCGCGCTTCCGGTCTGGAATGCGCTGTATCAGGTGCGCGACTTTGCGCAATACATCACATGGGTGCGGGCGAAAGGGAAGTCGGGCGCGCTCGAGATCAAATCGCTCGACAAGTCGGCGTGGGAAGTCGAAGGGACTCAGGACGGGGCGACTGTGGAGTACGAAATTGCCGCCGCGCTTCCTGGGCCCTATGGCGCGCATCTCAGCGCGAGCCACGCTTTTTTTAATTTCGCCGAAATTCTGATGTATCTGCCGGACGCGCGCGACGCAAAGACTCGCGTGCGTTTCGTCAACGTTCCTGCCGGGTGGAAATTCGCCACGGCCCTTGCGCTTGAGGGCGATTCGTTCACGGCAGAGAACTATGACCGCCTGGTCGACTCGCCGGTGGAGATCGGAACATTCAAGGAAGCGGACTTCGACGAAGGTGGCGGTCACTATCGCGTGATCGTGGATGCCGATCCGGCAGACTACGACCTGCAGAAGATCGTCGCGAACCTGCAGAAAATCGTAGCTGCGGCGACCGGCTGGATGAATGACCGGCCATTCCAGACTTATCTTTTCCTCTATCACTTCCCGCGAGGCCCCGGTGGCGGTGGGATGGAGCACGCCTACTGCACGGCGATCGACATCAACGCCCAGAGCGTGAAAGACAATCCGAACGCGGTGAACGGTGTGACGGCGCACGAATTCTTCCATCTCTGGAACGTGAAGCGCCTCCGCCCGCAATCGCTCGAGCCCATCGACTACACAAAAGAGAACTACACGCGTGCCTTGTGGTTCAGCGAGGGTGTTACCAGCACGGTCGAGAACATCATTCTGTTTCGCGCTGGGCTGCTGGACGAACCGGGCTTTCTCCGCAAACTGGGCGAGCAGATCACCGAACTTGAATCGCGTCCGGCTCATCTCACCCAGTCGGCGGAAGTCTCAAGTCTGGATGCGTGGTTGGAAAAATATCCGTTTTATCGCGAGCCGGCGCGCAGCATCTCGTACTACAACAAGGGGGAATTGCTGGGTGAGATGCTGGACCTCGAGGTCCGTGAGGCCAGCCACGGCAAGGCCTCTCTGCGCAACGTGTTTCAGTCCATGAACAAGAACTACCCGCAGCAGGGCAAGTTCTTTCCGGATTCGGACGGAGTGCGCGCCGCCGCTGAAGAAGTTTCGCAGGCGAAGCTGGCGACATTTTTTGAAAAGTACGTAGCGGGTCTTGACGAGATTCCCTGGAACGATTTTCTTAAGACGGCTGGTCTGCGCACCATCCCTCGTCACAGCACGATCGCCGATACCGGCTTCCTCTCCGTCCACAATTTCGATGCCGCGCCGTCGATCATCCGCGTGCGCTCGGGTAGCGAAGCGGAGCGTGCTGGCCTGACAACCGGCGACGATGTTCTCACCTTCAATGGCCATGCCGTAGCTGCGGACTTCGAACGCCGGGTGGGCGAACTCCATCCCGGAGACACGATCCACCTGCGCATTCGCCGCCATGGCGTCGAGCACGAGATCCAGTGGAAGGTTGGGTCGCAAGAGCAGGTTGAGTTTGATGTGAAGGATGTGGACAATGTGACCACTCAGCAGAAGGCTCGCCGCGCTGCCTGGCTGAGAGGAGAAGCGCAGCTCACGGGAGACTAGCGACCTTGATTCGCACCGTCCTGATGCTGACATTCTGGTCTCTCGCCTTGCCAGTGGCGGCCCTGACCGGATTTCCCTGGACGTTCCTCACGCGCGACATTGGCTTCCTCTATCGCATCAGCATGTGGGGCGCGTGGACCGGCGTGAAGCTTGCGGGTGTGAAGGTGGAGGCCTCGGGGCTCGAGAAACTCGATCCTTCGCGCACCTACATCTTCATGTCGAACCACACATCGAACCTCGACCCGCCGATCCTATTGCCGCTAATCCCGCGGCGCACCTCGGTCATGGCCAAAAAAGAATTATTCAGCTACCCGATTCTCGGGGAGACCATGCGCATGGGTTCGCTGGTGCCCGTCGATCGCGGCAATCGCGACGCCGGCATCGCCGCCGTACATGCGGCGGCCCACGTGGTGCGCCAGGGCATCAATATGACGATCTACGTGGAAGGGAAGCGCTCGTTCGACGGGAAGCTGCTACCGTTCAAGAAAGGGCCTTTTTATCTGGCGGCGGAATGCGGTGTCCCGGTCGTGCCCGTCACCATTGTGGGCACGCATGAGCTTATGCCGAAAAAGCGCTTCCAGATTTCTCCAGGAACGGTGAAAGTCATCTTTCATGATCCGATTCCGCCTGCGGAATTTGGTGACCGCGATTGTTTGATGGCGCGGGTACGCTCCGCCATCAACAGTGGCCTGCCCAGCGAATACCAGAGTTAATCCTCATGCAGTGGCTGCGGTTCGTGATCGGACTGGTGATTTGCGGAACGATTGCCGGCATTTCCGCTCCCTCTGTCGCACCCGACGCTGATTTTCGGAAGGAACTGCGCCACCGTTACGAAGGCAAACTCCTGCTGCTAAGTGTGCCCATCAACTTCGACGTGGTTCACTTTGATGACAGCGGATCGCCGACGCGTCCACCGGCTGGCGAGCCTTGGACCACTGCCGGACTGATTCGCGTCGACAAAGTCGACGTACAGGGTGGACAGGTAGTCATTGACGGCCGCCGTGAGATCGTTGCGCTGTTGGCGAATACGTCCTCCAGGAAACTCGTGCCCATTACGACCGATCGTACAGTGCACGTCAGCATCGACCTGCCGCGCGAATCAAGCGATCCAGCCGTGCGTCACGAATTTCTTGGTCACGTAGTTTCCATCGAACAAGTCAGAAGCAAAATCGAAAACGCGTGGCACGCGGATGTTGACCTGACCCGCGGATCTGGCAGCGGAACCGCCTTTCCGCCCGACGGGAAGGTTGGCACCCTCGCCGGCGAGCGTGCCGTGTACGCATGGGAGAGCGGCGTGGTCAGCAAGCCCAAAGCGATCTATAAGCCCGGCCCGCGCTACGCGGCGAACGCGCTGATGAAGAAAGTCTCGGGAACCATTCGCGTGCGAGTCATCGTGAATGAAAAGGGGTTTCCCGAGATCATGGAGATCGTTGAGCACTTGCGCGAAGGGCTTGACGCCAACGCTCTGTCGGCTGTGTCACAGTGGCGGTTCGAGCCGGGAGTGCGGAATGGCATCGCGGCGGCAAGCGTGGTGGTGGTCGAACTGAAATTCAACTTGGCGAAGCGAAAATCCTGAGTGTGCGCCCAACTGCGAAGCCAATCTAGCTCTTTTGCCGCACGGCTTTCATCAACTCCGGCAAGCGATGGAAAACCGCCGAGCAGCGCAGCCAGAGTTTGTTGTCGATGGCGGGATAACCGCTGACGACCGCGCCCGCTGGGACATCATTGGGGATGCCCGTTTGCGCAGTGGCGATGGCGCCATCGCCGATCTTGCAGTGTCCGGCGACGCCCACCTGCCCGGCGAGGATCACGTTCTTGCCGACGTCGGTTGAGCCTGCAAGTCCCGCCTGGGCGCACAGCAAGGTGTTCTCGCCCACGCGCGAGCCGTGCCCCACTTGCACGAGGTTGTCGATCTTGGCGCCACTCGCTACGTGAGTCTCTCCCACGCTGGCGCGGTCAATGCAGGCATTGGCCTGCACTTCCACGTTGTCCTCAAGCACTGCCGGACCCGACTGCATGATCTTGTGCCAGCGCCCCTGATCGTCTTTCGCAAAACCGAAGCCGTCGGCTCCTATGACCACCCCGTTTTGCAGGACGACGTTGTTGCCAAGCCTGCAGTGTTCGCGCACGACCGAGTGTGCGTGCGCAAAAAAATTGTCGCCAATGCGCGCGCTGGGATAGATCACGACGTGTGCAAGCACTGTAGCGTTCGCGCCGATCGTTACGTCACGTTCTACGACGGCATAGGGTCCAATGTGTGCGTTGGCGCCGATCTTGGCGGTCGGATGGACCACGGCAGTCTTGTGGATGCCCGGGGCGTAGGCAGGTGGCTGATAAAAAAGTTCCACTGCGCGTGCAAACGCGAAATAGGGGTTTTTCGAACGCAGCATGGCCGTTGAGATGGCAGGGAAGTTTTCGGACACGATGACGGCCGACGCGCGCGTGCTGCGGGCGGCGGCGGCGTACTTCGGATTGGAGACGAAAGTGACGTGTCCTGCGACGGCTTCTTCGATGCCCGCAACGCCAGTGATCTCGATTTCCGGCGAGCCATTGTCGATGGTGGCCTGCAATGCCTTGGCAAGTTTGGAGAGCTTCATAGGGATGTGACCATTCAGTGTGGTGGGCTGATGAATCAAAACTATGGAACAATTTTGCTCGAAGAGTTAAATATACCGCCGGCAGCCGAGCATGCCTCTTGTGGGTCGGCCACTCCTGTCCGACAGACTCCAAAATTGGGCACAGCTTTGTCAGACAAGAGTGCCCGACCCAACCTACTCGCCAAACATCGGGACCTGCAGTTGATCTTCGGGTTGGCGGCGCTTGCGGTGCGTGCCGCCGATCACGGCGAGCACGGTCAGCGAATCGAGTGCGATCCGGGGAACGAAGATACGCTGCGTATTAGAGCGCAGGTCGGGTGGGATCACTAGAAATCCTTCGGCAGGTTGCTGCGTAAGGTCGCTCGGCATCAAGCCCTCGACGATCTCGCTGTCTTTGAACTTCAGCCGCACCCACAGACCCTCGGTGCGCGGACGGCTCGTGAAAGTCTTGCGCAGCAGCGACTCCGAGTCGCCAAACTCGCGCACGAAGTACACACCTTTGATCTCTTTCAGGTCGATGCCCACTACGTTGCCAGCCGTGTTCAGTAATTCCAGCTTGCCGTCCCGCACAAAACTCGTCGGCGCGACGTAGCCGGAGACGGAGTCGCGGTCGATCTTGCGGACGATTACTTTCTTGTGAGTCGAGGGCATGGCTGTCGTTCGCGCGCGCCGATTCAAGCTTCGCACGACGGGCTGGCCTCTGAATTCTCGCATTTTTTGTGAATTCACAGGCAGAATGCGCCTAGGCAGTAGCCAAAATATTAACCTTGTGTTATTTTCTGTTGTTCGCTGCGGTCCGTCTCAGGGAATCTAAGCCCATTGTATAGAGTCACTTACATTGAGGTGGCAGGACCCACCCGCACCCCGAATTGTGACCCTGTGGAAATCCTGTGCAAATCCACGGTCCGGCCGGTTGCAGCGCGGCTGTCATAGGAAGGCATGGCCGATTACATATACACGATGGAAACCCGGCTGACCCCGGACCAGCAAAAAGGGGTCAGCTTGGTGCAGGATGTTGCGCGAGCTGCCGGAATGAATCTGTATCTCACCGGCGGCGCGGTGCGCGACATCATCAGCGGATTTCCTATCCGCGATCTCGATTTCACCATTCAAGGCAATCCTCTCAAGCTGCAAAGGGAACTGGAGCGCGCCGGTGCCGTGATGGCCTCGGCCGACGAAGACACCAAAACTTTTTTTCTGCAGCTGCCGGGAAATGTGCGCGCGGAAATCAGCATGGCGCGCACCGAGCGCTATGACAAAGTCGGCAAGCCTCCGGTTGTAACGCCCGCCACGATCATCGAAGACCTCCGGCGACGCGACTTCACGGCGAACGCCATGGCGCTGTCTTTGAATGAGGGATCGCGGGGGCTTCTGATGGATCCATCGAACGGCGCGGCCGACATCGAAGCCAAGCTGATCCGCGTGCTGCACAACTACGCGTTCGTGGAAGATCCTTCGCGGCTGATTCGCGCCACGCGGTTCGCAGCGCGCTTCCACTGGCCGCTCGAAGAGAAAACGCAGGCGCGCTTCGATTCCGCCCGCGAAAATAATTACATCGAGCACATCACCCACAAGGCGATCGGGCACGAGATTGAGCAGTTAGCTTACGAGGATGATCCGCTGCACATCGTGCGGGTGCTCGAAAAAGAGGGCTGGCTCAAGATATTGAGCGAACACTGGACAACCGCAAAGGTCGACACCAACGGCCTGAGCCAGTTGATGAAGACGCGCCAGCAGATGAACGAGCTGGGATACCAGCCGGATCCAGCTCCCGCAGTGATGTTCTTCCTTACCTCGCGTCTCAGTGACAAGGAAATCGCGGACATGCGCAAGCTGATTGCGCGCAAAACGCTGGTGGAGTCATGGAAGGACCTGGAAGATCACGCCAAGGACCTTTCGAAGAAACTGACAGGGAAAGAGTCGGCGACGCCCTCGCGAACATGGCAAGTGCTGTCGAGCGCGCGGCCGGAAATGATCCTGTTCCTGGCCGTCACGGCACGGCACCAGGCTGTGATCCAGAAGATCAAGAATTTCTTTACTAAGTGGCGCCAGGTGCAGCAGAAGATTCCGTTGCCTGAAATGACCGAGTTGCACATCACGCCGCAGCTGTCCGAATACCCGAAGATCGCACACGATGTTTTTCTGCTTTTGCTGGATGGCAAACTACGGTCGCGAACGGAGACTTTGAAATTCCTGAAGCCACTGGCTCCGCCGCCACCGCCACCGCCGCCCCCTCCGCCACCGAAGCGGGGACGAGCTGCGAAAGCGGCCGCGGCAGTTGCCGCGCCTCCAGCAGCGGTTGATGCCGGCAAGAAAGACGTGGGTAAGAAGAAGGGAAAAGGCGCTGCTCCCGTGGCCGCCGCTCCGACTCCGCCTCCCGCGGCCTCCAAGGCCGAGGCAAAAGGAAAACTGCCAGTTCCTCCGAAGCCGAGCCCGAGCAAGGCGGCTGCGCCGAAGCCTGCACCGAAAGCTGCCCCGAAGCCTGCGCCCAAAGCGGCGGCGAAGCCGAGTAAACCTGCCAAGCCTGCGAAGAAGAAACGCTAGGATTCTTTACAGTTCGGTCGCGCAAACAGCGCTATAATCGGGGCATGCGGCGCTCTATCTTCCTCCACGCGTTGCTGGTGGTTTTGATCTCGGCCGTCTGCTCGGCGCAGCGCGGCGGAGGTCACATGGGGGGCGGCGGTGCCTTCCCTGGTGGCGTGAGGAGTGCCGGCGGAGTTCATTTTTCAGGCGCGCACCATCACGGATTCCACAATCCAAGTTTCGTACATTCGCCCCATCACGGTCCCATCATCGTGACGCGCGGTCACTTCGGCGGGCATCGCCGCTTCTATCCGTACAACCCGCTTTACAGCTGGTACGGATACGGATATTCGTCGTGGGATTACGACGATGCCGAGTACGATGCACGTTTCGGCAACAATAACTACGACTACCAGACTGCTTCGGAGATCAATCGGCTATCGAACGAAGTTCAGCAACTGAGGGAAGAGCGTCAGTACGCGGCAGCAGCGCCGCCCGCGCCGGCGCCCGTACCTCAGCCTTCCGTGCAGGCGAAGGCGCAGGAAGACTTGCCCGTGGTCGTGGTGTTTCTCGACAAGCACATCCGGGAAGTGAAAAACTACGCGGTCGCCAACGAAATGCTGGTGGTACTCGACGGCAACCAGCGGACGAAATTCCCGCTGGCCGATATCGACCTGGCCGCCACCATGAAGCTGAACGATGAGCGCGGAGTGGATTTCCAAATTCCGAATCCCGTGATGAATCAATGACACGGACGCTGAACTGATCCAGACAGTGCTGCAGTAAAAAATCACTCGTTCCCGCGATTCCTACCAGCCCAGCGAATCGGCAGAACTAAAAAAGGTCGTCACCCGACTCATGTCGCAATTCGTTCATCTTCACCTGCACACGGACTACTCCATGCTCGACGGCGCGTGCGACGTCGAGAAGTTGGTGCACCGCGTAAAAGAGCTGGGCATGCCCGCCGTGGCCATGACCGATCACGGCAACATTTTCGGCGCAGTGCATTTCGTGAACGCGGCCAAGGCGGCCGGAGTCAAGCCGATCGTGGGCTGCGAACTTTACGTCTGCAAAAAAGGCGACCACAACATCGAGCGTACTCCGCCCGAAGGCGACACCTACAACCACCTTCTTGTGCTGGCCGAAAACGAAGAAGGCTACCGGAACCTGACGAAGATCACGTCCGAGGCCTCGCTGCACGGCTTTTATTACAAGCCGCGCGTCAGCAAGGCGTTTCTAGCCGAGCATTCCAAGGGACTGATCGGCCTATCGGGTTGCCTGAAAGGCGAAGTCGCTGAGCGCCTGGTGGAAGGGAAGTACGACGCCGCACGCGAGGCGGCCTCTACCTACCGCGACATCTTTGGCGAGAAGAATTTCTACCTCGAGATTCAGGATCAAGGCTTGGAGATGGAGCACCGCATCCACGCGGGCCTGTTTCAGTTGGAGAAGGATCTCGCCTTGCCCATGGTGGCCACCAACGACAGCCACTACTTGTGCGAAGACGATGCCCACGCACAGGACGTAATGGTCTGCATTCAGACCGGCAAGTCGATCCAGGATACCAACCGCATGAAGTTCGACGGCAACCAGTTCTTCGTGAAGAGCTTTGCCGAGATGGAGCGCGTCTTCAAAGACGCGCCTGCGGTTCTGACGCGCACGCTCGATATCGCCGAGCGCTGCAACATGAAGCTCGAGAAAGTCAGCAGCCCGTTTCCGCACTTTGATGTGCCGCCGGGCTTTACGCTCGACAGCTACTTCGAGCACGTTACCCGCGAGGGCTTCGCGCGGCGGTTTCCTCCTCTGCTCAATCTTGAGCAGCAAGGGAGACTGAAACACAGCATCGCCGATTACGAACAACGGCTTGCTCGCGAACTCGGCATCATCCAGCAGATGAAGTTTTCGGGATACTTTCTGATCGTGTGGGACTTCATTCGCTACGCGAAGGAGCATGACATCCCGGTGGGGCCGGGCCGTGGATCGGCCGCTGGCGCACTGGTCGCGTATTCGCTGGGCATCACCGACATCGATCCACTGCAGCACGAACTGCTGTTCGAGCGCTTTCTCAACCCGGAACGCATTTCGATGCCTGATATCGACATCGACTTCTGCATGAACCGGCGCGGGGAAGTTATCGACTACGTGACGCGCAAGTACGGCCGCGACAACGTGGCTCAGATCATCACCTTCGGGACCATGGCCGCAAAGGCCGCGATCAAAGATGTAGGCCGCGCCATGGACGTCCCTTACAGCGACGTCGACCGCATCGCCAAGATGGTGCCCACCCAGCTCAACATCACGCTGGAAACTGCCATTGCCGAATCGCCGCAGCTAAAAGAGGCCTACGATAAAGATCCGCAAGTGCGCGAGTTGCTTGAGACGGCGAAGAAGCTGGAAGGCCTGGTGCGCAACGCGGGTGTCCATGCGGCAGGGGTGGTGATTTCTCCACGGCCACTGAACGAGTTGGTGCCGCTGCACAAGACCAAGAACGACGAAATCGTCACCGCCTTCGACATGGTGGCTATCGAAAAGCTCGGTCTGTTGAAGATGGACTTTCTGGGGCTCACGACACTCACCATCCTCGACGACACCATCAAGCTGATCGCGCACACCAAGAATCTGAAACTCGATCTCGCTGCTCTGCCGCTCAGCGACGACGAAACCTACCGGAAAGTTTTCTACAAGGGATTAACGTCGGGCGTGTTCCAGTTTGAATCGCACGGCATGCGCGACGTTTTGCGGCGCTATCAGCCGAACTCGATCGAAGACCTGACCGCTCTGAATGCGCTCTATCGGCCCGGTCCCATCCAGGGCGGCATGATCGATGACTTCATCGACCGCAAACACGGGCGCAAGAAAATCGAGTACGAACTGCCGGAGCTGAAGGACGTCCTGGAAGAGACGCTGGGCGTGATCGTCTACCAGGAACAGGTCATGCAGATCGCGAACAAGCTTGCGGGTTATTCGCTCGGGGAAGCCGACCTGCTGCGTCGCGCCATGGGCAAGAAGAAGGCCGAAGAGATGGCGCAGCAGCGCGAGCGCTTCGTACAAGGGGCGACCCAGCGCAGCTATCCACCGAAGAAGATCGAGAAGATTTTCGACCTGATGGCGCAGTTCGCTGGATACGGCTTTAACAAGTCGCATTCGGCGGCCTACGCGCTGCTGGCCTATCAGACCGCGTACCTCAAGACGCACTACCCGGTCGAGTTCATGGCAGCGTTGCTCACGTCGGTCACCGGCAGCACTGACGACGTCGTGAAGTACATCAACGAGTGCCGCGAGATGGGAATTTCGGTAGAGCCGCCCGACATCAATGTATCGGATGCCAACTTCACGCCGCACGGCAGTGCGATCCGCTTCGGCCTGGCGGCGGTGAAGAACGTGGGGCACAACGCCATCGAGTCGATCGTGGCCGGTCGCAAGAAACTCGGCAAGTATCACGACATTTTTGAATTCGCCGAAAGCGTCGACCTGCGCTTGCTGAACAAGCGTGTGCTCGAATCGCTGATCAAAAGCGGCGCCATGGACTCGCTGGGCCGACGTGCGCAACTCATGGCCGTCATCGATCGCGCCATCGACCGCGCCCAGAAGGCGCAGCGCGATGCTGAGTCCGGCCAGCACGGATTGTTCGGAGTGTTTCAGCAGGACGAAACGCAATCACCGCACGAGCAGCTTCCCAACGTTCCTGACTGGGATGAACACCAGCGCCTGGCCGCTGAAAAGGAAATTCTCGGATTCTTCATTACCGGCCACCCGCTCGAGAAGTATCGCGACAAGCTCGAGGGGTTGAACGCGCTCGGCGTCTCGGAGATTGCGGCCATGAAAGCCTCGACTGGTAAAGACGAGACCATCACGACCGCAGGTATGATCTGCAACGTGCGCGTGCTGAAATCGAAGAAAGGCGACTTTTACGCGCAGACGACGCTGGAAGATACATCGGGCTCGATTGACATGATCGTATTTCCGGAAGCCTATCGGCGGCTCTCGGAAAGAGTGAAGCTCGAAGTCCCTGTACTGGTGAAGGCTGGTGTGCGCGTAGAAGAAGGATCAAATCCAAAGCTCACCGCTTCGGAAATTATTCCGCTGGAAGACGCCAAAGTTCCGCTGCCGCGCTCGCTGCGCATCCGGATTCCGGTCGATGGCTGCAACCAGACAACGGTCGATGACTTGCACGTTTTGTTTAGCGAGCGGCGGGGCGAGGCGCGGGTATTGTTCGACGTGGAACGCGCGGGGGATTTCATGGTGGTCATGGAAGCGGAAGGCTATAATGTGCAACCGGACCGCAACTTCATTGCGCGCGTGGAAGAACTGTGCGGACGCGGAAGCGTTCGTGTCATCAACTGAGATCGATGGCGGATGAAAGTCCCAAGAGTCAGAAAAGCGAGCTCCGGAAAGCCGTCGCCACAACCCCCCATGCCCGCCGATGGAGGGCAAGTGGTGTCGGGAGCAGAGTTCTTGCTCTCCATGGTGGAGACGCACTGGTACTCGAGGAATGGGGACGCCCGAAAAATGGAAGTTCGACTGAAAGCTGAGCAGGAGCTGGCCCGCATCGAGGAGCAGATCGAGCATCTGCAGGCCGTTCCAGGGCAGAACGAAGAGACCAAGCGACAGATCGACCAATTGCACGAGCGCGTGGAGTCCCTGCGCCGGCAGATTCACTCCAGCTATGGCGCCTGGGAAAAGACCGAACTGGCGCGCCATCCGCAGCGTCCCTACACGCTCGATTACGTCGAGCGCATTTTCACCGACTGGAGCGAGATTCACGGCGACCGCGGTTTCGCTGATGATCCTGCCATCGTGGCCGGTATGGCGCGCTTTCATGGAGAAGAAGTTGTTGTCATCGGCCAGCAGAAGGCGCGCGACGCCAAGCAACGTGTGTACCGGAATTTCGGCATGCCGCATCCCGAGGGCTATCGCAAGGCGCTGCGCGTGATGCACTTCGCGGAAAAATTCAGCCGACCCATCTTTACGTTCGTCGATACCGACGGCGCTCATCCGGGCCTGGGGGCCGAAGAACGCGGGCAGGGAGAAGCCATTGCGCTCAACCTGCGCGAGATGGCTCGCCTGAAAGTTCCGGTAATTGCGACTGTGATTGGCGTCGGAGGAAGCGGCGGAGCGTTAGCGATCGCGGTCGCGGACCGGGTGCTGATGATGGAGAACGCCGTTTACTCGGTGATTTCGCCCGAGGGTTGCGCGTCGATCATGTGGCGCGATGCCACGAAGAAAGCACTGGCTGCCGAGGCCATGAAGATCACGGCACCTGATCTCAGCGAACTGGGTTGCATTGACGGCATTGTCCCCGAACCCGAAGGCGGGGCGCACGCGGACCACGAGGCCGCGGCCACATTGCTTGACCAGAGCCTGCAGGGGCACTTTGAGGCTATCAAGAAGACGCCCATCCAGGAATTGGTCGTGTCACGATATAATAAGTTCCGCAACATGGCGCAATTTTTCCGCGCGGAAACCTAGTTTTCTCCTCGGGTACGCCCATTCCCGGAAGGCCCTTCCGGATGGGGACAGCAGGCACCTTTGCCGTATAATTAAGGCTTTTCCCCCTCATGCACACTCCGGCACCCGGGCGGTCCACAGGCTTGTTCGTGCCAAAGGAAGGATTGGGATGGCTACTACCGATGTGACGCTGCAGGACGCCAGCGGGCGACTGGAGCGCAAAGCGATCGTCAACGACATGAGCATCCAGGTCGCGACGGTCAACGGCTCCGGTTCGCAAAGCTCCAACACCGTGCTCCTGCGCAGCATTTTCCAGATGGGCGTGCCGGTGTCGGGCAAGAATTTGTTTCCATCGAATATCGCGGGATTACCGACCTGGTACACAATCCGCGCCAACAAAGACGGTTACATC
>DASRDJ010000209.1:0-26731 GCA_035652655.1 Terriglobales bacterium | reverse complement strand
GACCGTTTTCCCGGTAGTGCTGCTGTTCCTCGAAATGCCGACTGAAGAAGTCGATGTCAACGTGCACCCTTCGAAAACCGAAGTTCGCTTCCGCCAGCAGACCTTCTTGCACGACTTCATCCGAGACTCGATCCGCGCCGTGATCATGAAGGCCCGCCCGGTTCCGCAGTTTGTCTCCGAGATCAACGCGCACCCGACGGCTGGCCCATCGCTTTCTCCCGGCACCCGCGCCGCCACACAGTTCGGCGAGGCGTGGCAGGCTTTTGACCCAACGAACGCCGGCGGTTTTGCTCTCCAGGCACCCGAGCCTCCGGCCGTCAGCGAGCGCTTTCAATTTCAGGGAGGCATCGCCGTCGAAGCTAACGCCGCTGTCTCGCTGGCGCGCACCGCCGAGGTCATTCCCGACAATGGATGCGCCCCCGTCTTCGCCGACGAGCCCGACGTCCCCAGCCAGCTTGCCCCCTCGCTCGCATCGCTCAAGCCATTAGGCCAGATCCGTGAGTCGTTCATACTCGCCGTCAACAACGAAGGCCTCTGGATCATCGATCAGCACGTAGCCCACGAGCGCGTGCTCTTCGAAAAGGTGCTGAAGCAGCGTGCCGCACAGGCCGTCGAAAGCCAGCGCCTGCTGATGCCGTTCATCCTCGAACTCACGCCCGCACAACTTGCCGTCTTCGCCGAAATCTCCGACGAACTCGCCCGCAATGGCTTCGAGGCCGAGCCCTTCGGCACGCGGAGCGTAGCCGTGAAGGTCGCGCCCGCAGGCATCGATGCCTCCCAAGTCGAGCGCATGCTCCACGAGCTCTTCGAGCAACTGGCACGCGAAGATCAAAAACTCAATCTGGACGCGCTACGCACCCGCATCGCCGCGTCCATCGCCTGTCACGCCGCCATTAAGGTAAACATGCCGCTAGATCAGAACAAAATGGAGTGGTTGCTAGCGGAGTTGGCGAAGACCGAGTTCCCAATCTCCTGCCCGCACGGCCGGCCCGTGGTTCTGCGCTACTCCATGAAGGACATCCAGCGAGCGTTCAAAAGAATTTGAGATCTGTGCCAGTCTCAGGCCGTCAAGCAGGCGCGGATTCGCCGACGACTGGCGACTGACGACTGGGGAGTGATCTATGCTTTAATCAACAGATGACCGATTCCGAACTCCAGCAGGCCCGTCTCGAAAAGTGGCATCTCACGGGCAAACCCGTGCGTACGCTCGAGGACGGCCGTGCCTTCATGGAGTCGGTCGGCTTTAGCCTCTTGTATCCGATGCGGCCTCCCCTGCTTGCCCCTACGTTTGTAGGCGCATGGGTGGGTGCGGACGATCGCCTTCCCACGCAGCAGCATTCTTTTTCCGACCCGCGGGCCCGCGATGCGCAGGATTTGATGGTTCGCCTGCTGCGCGACCGCGCCGCGTTTGAAGCCAACCTATTTGACGAGAACGCCTTCCTGGTCAGTGCTTCCGCGTTTCCGTTTTTCTATGCGTTGGTGGGCGAGCGAAATCCGCGTCAGGCGCCGAAGGGCGGCTCCCGCTCCGAATATTCGCAACTTGCCTGCGATGCCTTCGAAGTCATTCGCCGCGACGGACCCATTTCCAAAGTGAAGCTCGGCGAAAAATTAGGCGGCAGTCTCTCGGCGGCGGCGCTCGATCGCGGCCTCGGAGAACTTTGGTCTCGCCTACGCATCACACGCGTCGACTACAACCCCGAAGAAGGCGCGTCGTGGGATGTCCTCTACCGCTGGGCGCCCGAAGCCGTTCGCGAAGGCATAAGCTTCTCGGTGGCTGAAGCTCTGAGCGCGTTGCTTTCCAAGTACCTCGAGTGTGTGGTTGCCGCCGACGAGCAGGAACTGGAAACGTTCTTCGGCAACTTCGTCCCCCGCTCGCGCGTGAAAGACGCAGTGAAAGCCCTGCTAGCCGCTCGCGAACTGAGCTTCGTCCACGTAGGAGGCCGCTCATTAGTACAAGTAGCCCCGCCCCGCGTCCCGTTCTCTCCAACGACGAAAGACACAAAGCACCCAGCTCGCTCCGCGACCCACCGCCCCTGATCTAATGGCTGATAGCTGATAGCCGATGGCTTACACCTGTCGCCGGGAAATCTGTCGCCTGCCACCTGTGACCTGTCACCTGCTCTTCTGTTACCCTGATGTGCCTTCACAAACAGGATGCCCGAGAAAAAGCTCATCATCGCCATTGATGGCCCCGCAGGAGCGGGGAAAAGCACCATCGCCTCGCGCCTTGCGCGCAAACTGGGCTATGTAAATCTCGAAAGCGGCGCCATGTATCGCGCCCTTGCCCTCAAAGCGATCGAATGGGACATCTCTTTCGACGATGGTCCTGCCTTGCGCAAACTGGCTGAAGGCGCGTGCATCGCGCTCGAACCCACGCTCGGCGGCAATCGCGTTCTGCTCGACGGAAAAGATGTCTCCTCCAGAATCCGTGAGCGCGACGTTACCGAAGCTGCCTCCCGCGTCTCTGTTCATCCCGCCGTTCGCGAATGGATGGTCGCCCGCCAGCAGGACATGGGCAAAGACGGCGGCGTAGTGATGGAAGGCCGCGACATCGGCACCAAGGTTTTCCCCAACGCCGATCTCAAGATTTTTCTCGATGCCGATCCGGTCGTGCGCGAGCAGCGCCGCCTCGATCAGCAGAAGATCAAAGGCCCGTCCGCCGAATCGATGGCCGCCGACCTCCGCGAACGCGATCATCGCGACCGCACCCGCGCCACCTCTCCGCTGGAACCTGCCAAAGACGCCGTAATCATCGACTCAACTCAGCTTTCCGAAGATCAGGTCCTTACACAGGTCGAAAAACTCGCCGAAGAGAAACACAATCAGGGAGAGTAGCAGTCGAGGAGAGTAAGCGCGTCTTATACCTTATGCGCACAGTCCCGCTTTAATGTGTCTCGTGCGTATGCAGAGCTAGCGTCGGATGCTTTCTACATTCGGCAAAAATTCGCGTGCGCACTCCAACGTTGAGCTATCGCACAGGATCTAACTCAAAAGGTTCGTGTCAGGGCGCGCCTTCAGGCGCGCCGTAAGGGCATAAAGAAGAGCGCGGCTTTAGCCGCAGTGAAAGCTACAGCACGGATCCGGTCTCACACAGGGAACCATTCGAACACAGCAAAAGGAAAG
The DNA here is from genome assembly GCA_035652655.1 of Terriglobales bacterium. Classification (GTDB taxonomy): domain Bacteria; phylum Acidobacteriota; class Terriglobia; order Terriglobales; family Acidobacteriaceae; genus Gp1-AA133. The sequence goes on along the minus strand of DASRDJ010000209.1, from coordinate 23,608 downwards.
GGCACGGCTTCAGCCGTGCCAATGAGCTTTTCAGCGGCTTAAGCCGCTGAGGTTTGCTCAACCCCTGATCGGTATCCACCCGTGCTCAATTCTCCGTCGGCCCATCCGGAGGCGCTGGAGGCGCGTGCTTCGGTGGCTTGGGCGGCACCGGCACCGCGGGCACCGATGCATTCTCCATCTCGCGCTTATGCACCGTGATATTTCCATGCTCGCTATTCAGCACCACGTGCATTGCGCCGTTCCCGAAAGTTCCTGACGCCTTCCCGTCTTCATCGGTATTCGTAACATTCACACCCGGAAAATCGGCCTGCACTTCACCGCCGCGGCTGCGCGCTTCCATCTTGAAGCCAACCTTGTCAGGGACGCCCAACGTGATATCGCCGTTGCGATTGTCAATCTGTACATTCCCCGGAGCCTTCAATCCAACTTGCACGCCGCTGTTCTCGTCCTGAATGCGCACGTCGCCCGATACCGAGTCCAGCGACACATCTTTTGATCGCGTGCTCAACCGCACCGGTCCCAGCAGGTTGTCTCCGCGCAAGCTGTCTGAATCCAGATCAAGATCGCCATCCAGCTTGCTGAATTCCAGATCGGTGCGCGATGACTTGAAGTTCACCGTCTTGCCGATTTTCGAGAGCTTCAACCCATCGCTCACATCGCCATTGATCTTCACCGCGCCTTTCACGTCTGCGATGGACACGTCATTCGACTTACCCTGCACCGTAACATCGCCCGACACCTGCGAAACGCGCACGGAACTGTGTCCCATGTTGACGGCACTGCGATCCATGTTCAGGGCCACGTCGCCGTTGATGTCTTCCACGCTCACATCGCCGCGCTGGTCTGCGATCTCGACGTTTCCATCGCGTCCGTTCACGTTGACGTCTCCGCGTTGGGCTGCGATCGTCAGGGCCACTTTGCGGGGGAGCGACACGTTCAGATCCACCGTGACGGGATGGTCGCCCGCGCCCTTGGTGTTGGCATTGATCGTCACCAGGTTGCCCGACACTGTCACCTGCGGCTTGGTCTGCTCATTCCACTTCTCGGCTTCGTCCTTGTTGTCCGACCGAATCTTCTTCGCTGTGTTGATTTCGATCTTGTTCCCGCCCGACACATTCACGTTCACCGCACCGCGGTCGTTGACGATTTTCACTGTGGCCCCGGCAGGGAAATCCTGCGTCACCTGATCGTCGAAGTCAAACGACTCGCCGAGAAAAGGAATGTGGCTGTCGCCAATATCGAAGTCATCGCTCATCCCGCTGAGATCGACCCTGGAAATCTGGCTGGCAGCCAGTCCGCCAATGATCAGAAATATCAGCAGTACGACACCGCCTGCCCCTAGTCCTGGTGCAACCACGCCTTCCCGCTTTGCCCGGTAGTGTTCAACGAGCTTGAGCACGCCCCACAGAATCAGCAGCAGGGGCCAGTAGTGTGCAAACCACAAGCCCAGCCGCTTCCAGGAAATCAGGTGCAGATTCCCCAGCAGAAAAATCAGGCCCATTATGATCAGAATGACCGGCCCACCCATCGAACGCCGGCGGTGCGGAGGGGATACCACGGGACTAGACATGGTTCACCTCGCTGGAAGCTTGCGGCTCCTGCGATTGCGGTGCCTGCGGCGCAACTACAGGCGGAGGGGGCAGGGCTCCGGGGCCGCCAATGTGTCCCGCTTCGGATGCATTGCTCTGCAGTAGTTTGACCCCGCCAACGACCAGCAGAATCAGAGGCCATGTGCGGCCGAAATCCGGCCCATGCAAATTGTCGACCAGAAACAGCACTCCCACCGTTACCATGACGGCAGGCCACATGATGCAGCGCATCTTGCAGCGATCGCAGGTGCACGTGCCGTCCGTTTCGCCAAGCAATCCCCAACGCCTCGCAAACAGCCAGCCGCCAAAGCCGATCAGAATTATCGGCCAGAAGCGGTCAATGCCCGACTCAAACAAGCCCACCGTGTTCAACAGGAAAATCAGGCCAAGGATGATCAGAACCACGGCTCCTGTAGGAACGCTGTTCCGATGGCGTGGCGCTTCGGCTGCCAGGAGGGGCGCGGTGCCCGGCACTACAGACGTTCCCTGGCTCGCGACGTCCGTGACGAAATGCGGCCGCGGCGTCGGTCCGAACATGCGCTCGAAACCAAACGGATCGGGCACGGGTTGCCCAAGTTCAAGAGCGTGAGCCGTCTTGTACGCGTCGAACACCAGGTAAAAGAAATACGCGAAGAAAATCGGGATCATGATCGGGCCGAAGTGATCGGCCATCCAGATCAGGCACACAAAGGCCATCACGTGTGCGAAGCCCTTCATGAATTGCCCGTTGTACATCGCGCCCACGCCTGGAATGAATCCGAGCACAGCGGCTAATCCCGGACTGGGCAGCCTTTCGGCCGTCGTGGGGGGCACAGGTGCTCCCGGAGCGGGGGGCGCGGGCAGCGCATCGCCGATTCGCTCGGCGAGACACTGCTCGCAGAATTTCGTTCCGCGCACGTCGCGTGCGCAGGCTGCGCACAGCGGCTTACCGCACGTGCGGCAATAGGCCACTGCTGCAACTGTGTTGTGCGTGGCGCAGTTCATACCAACCTCCTGTTCGTGGTCACCGACACGGCAGGTCCACATTCCGGCACGGATGCCAGCGCGGGCTGGTTTTCATCGCGGCTGTAATTCCTCTCCTGTCTGGGCTCGGGTTCTCCACTCGTGTTGTTCTTGTGATTCCGGTCCCGCTCTCGTTCTTCGTTCGTTCGGGCGGGTTGGGCTACTTTCTTGATCTCCTGCACCTTCGACTCGATCTCCACGACCAGTCGAATGTTCTCGTAGTACTTCACGACACGGGCCTGAGTCGTGTAGTACGTCCGGCGCAGGCCACTCCGGCTGAGATCGGCTTGCTTGATGTCGGTCGGCTTCACCCCGGCGACGCTCAACGCGACCGACAGGGAGAAAAATGCCATTCCGAACGACATGGCAAAGCGCGGCTGACGCACTGTACTCCACACCGGCGTCAGCAGGGAATCCGCCCATTCGCGAATTCGCTCGCCAAACGACGGCTGGTGCACCGAGGCCACGATCTCATGCAACCGGTAGGACGGGATTCCACTGGTTGCGGCCAGAATGTCATTCACCAGGTTGGCTGGAGGCTCCACCTCCACGAGAGACTTCAGCCAATGCTGCCCGGCCTCCGCTTCTGCGAACATCGGTCCGCATTTCGCGCAGACGCGGGCATGAGCCCGGAACCGCTCCTGTTTCGCACCAGTCAACTGGTTGTCGAGTGCGTCAAACAGGAGTGCTTCGAACTCGCTGCACTGCATACCGTTATGGGTTTCACCTGGCATCACATCACCTGCCTGTAGATACGTTGTAGGAGCCTTGCAAGTTCCGCTCGACCCCGGTTAATCCTGGATTTCACAGTTCCTTCCGGAACCCGTAGAACGGCTGCGATATCGCGGTAGTCCATGTCCTGTAAGTCCCTTAGAATCACTGCCTCACGGAGCTCGGGGGAGAGCTTTTGGAGGGCCTCATGCACGACTTTGCCCGTTTCCCGGCTCTGCACTTTGGTGTCGGGAGCCGGCCCCTTGTCGGGAATCTGATCGCTGAGGGGCATCGAATCCTCGTGTTCTGAAGCGGTTGCGTCGATCGAGTCGGTCAGGCGGTCCTGCTTGGTCTTGCGGAAGTGGTCGACCAGCAGGTTGCGGGTCATGGTCGTTACCCACGTCATGAAGGCGCCTCGCTCCACGTCGTAGGAGCTGAGCGTCCGGTACATCTTGATAAACACTTCCTGGGTCAGGTCCTGTGCGTCGTCGGAGGAACCTGCAAACCGGTAGCAGATGTTATAGATCCGCCGGTTGTATCGCTGGACAATCTCCTCCCACGCCACCGCATCGCCTGCAATGCAGCGCCGGACAAGACTGTTGACGATCTGCGCGTCTTCCAACGAGCGCTCCCGAAGAATTCCTTGCTTAGGTGGAGACGGCGGTGCGAGACCCGGCACGCCCCTGGACTGACATCTCAGAATGCATACGTCGATGTCCCCGCAAAAGTTCAGGCAGAGCCCAGTAAGTCATTATGCGGCAGGGAATTGTAGCAGGGGAGAGAATTTGAGCTGAACCCGTACGATCCGATGGAGCGACGGGCGTCCCCGCCCGTCGAGGCGTGGTCCATCCCGACAAGATGGAGCAATTCCAGCCGCACGAACCGCAGGCGCTTCGCGCCGGCGGTGCGAGGCCGCCCGCTGTTCCATCGTCTAAAGCGCGGTAGCGTGCTTCGGCTGATACAAGCCCACCCGCCCACCGCTGGGAAGCGGCACAGTTGTCGTGACGCCCCACGCCGCTTCAATCTTCTCGGAACAATTTACGCCCTTCACTCGCAGCTCTGCGACGGTCGCCGCCAGGTCATTGCACATCAAATACATCACAGCCCCGAGCAACGAGTGTTCGGCATGAGACTGCACGAACGTTCCATCCCCAGGATGGATCCCCATCTCCGCGGGAGGCATGCCAAAAATCAGCCACCCTCCGCCGACGTCAACCGCCTTGAAGCCAATCACGTTGCGAAAGAATGCGCGGTCTGCTTCGGCATTCTTGCTGTAGAGCAGAAAATGCACCCCGTTTATCATGGGTTCAGTCTAACAAGTAAGGGAAGTGCGAGCCCTTCTCAATGCCAGCCAATTGCAGGGGTTTCTAAACGATGTGCAGAAATATCAAAACGCTTTTCAATTTCGATCCGCCGGTGACGGAAGATGAAGTCCGCGCGGCTTCTCTTCAATTCGTGAGAAAGATAACCGGCTTCAACAAGCCCTCCAAAGCCAACGAGGAAGCATTCCAGGCGGCCATCGACGAGATCACCTCCATTTCGTTACGGCTGATGCATACGCTCGAAACCTCGGCGCCACCGAAGAATCGCGAAGAAGAAGCCGCTAAGGCCAAAGCGCGCGCGGCCGAGAGATTTGCCAGCTGAACAGGAGGCGTCGCGTAGGGCTCGTATCAGGGCGCCCCGCCCCTGACAGATTTGCCTGCTTTCAATGGCGCTTTCCGGAGCGACACGAATCGGTGTGCCAAGAGAACCTGATCTTCGACGCGCAGGCGCCCGAATGCCATCCGCCGAGAGAAATGTCAGGCCAGTCCTTAGTTCACCGCTGTCTTGAGCCCCGCCTCGTCAAGGGCTGTCCGGATCGCCTTCCAGACCTTGGCCTCGGGCACACTGCCGTCGAGGTCCACAACTTTGGCGTTCGGAAAATAAAGTGAAATCGCGTCCATCTCGCGATGGTAGTCCTTGATCCGCTGCTCTATGATCTCCGGTCGATCGCTCTCGCGCCCGGTCGTCTTGGCCCGCTCGCGGACGGTGTCGTCGGGCACTTGCAGTCGCAATGCAACCAGTTTCATTTTCAGATCCGCAAACATCTTGGCGAGCTCTTCTGCCTGAACCAGCGTTGCGGGATAGCCATCGAGTATCATCCCGTGGCTGAGGTCGGCGGTCTTCAGCCGCTCTCGCAGATAACGACTCATCGCCGGGTCATAGCGCATCTCAGCCAGCGAAACCCCTTCCCCTCGCAATCTGTTGAGTTCGGCCGCGTTATCCCGAATGAGATCCTCTATTGAAATGCTTGGAACTCCGTAAGTGTGGGAGATCGAGTCGGCGAAAGTCGTTTTTCCGCTGAGCGGTGGCCCGATCAGGATGATGAGCGGCTGGGGTGAGCCGGATGCCGCGGGCGGACTCGCGGTCTGCGCGTTCACAAGGTGGGCAAGCACCAGAGAGAGTGTGAGCAGGGTACTTCTTAGCATGGCTTCTCCAGAACAGATAGGATTTCGAGGCCGCCAGTATGCCACTGGCACGATTTCACTGGAACCCCGATTCGGGGTAATTGGTGAGATAGCGATTTTTCACCAACTACCCTTTTACCGTGATCTGGCGTCTTAACTCGTCGTATGTCTCTTTCACCTCGATTGAGACTTTGTTGTCAAGATGCACGACAGAGCCATCGAGCCCCTGATAGATGACTTTGATGGAATCGACGTTAACGAGAAATGGGCCCTGCTTGCGGGCGCGGTCTTGGGCGGTAAGCTCAATAAATACAGCCATGAGGCACGTCCTTTAGAGAGAAAAGGGATCGGATTCGATATGGAGCCTACGGAAACTCTTACATCCCATTCTGGGGAACTCCCACTGAGAGATTTGACAGCGTTCAATGGCATACCCTGAGTGCAAGAATCTTCCGGAAGGCACAGGTTTGCCCTACAAAGTCTTCAGCAGCAAGGGAACTGACGAGTATGGGCTCATTCAATATCGACCATTGCATTCACGCCGCCAACATCCTGCTACTGGCGGCGTACAGCGTTCGTGACATTCTGTGGTTGCGGCTGTTCGCGGTGGCGTCCTCGCTGATTGCCATCCCTTATTTCATCTTTCAACCGACCCCTTTGTGGGCGCCGTTCAGCTGGAGTGTTCTATTTACGGGAATCAATCTCTTTCAAGCAGGGCGACTTTTCCGAGAACGTCCTGCCGTCAGGCTGACATCTGAGGAAGAGGAGGTTCGGCAGCTTGCCTTTGGGGATTTGCCAGCCCGCGAAGTTTTATGCGTTCTGAGCATCGGATCCTGGACGACCTCAGGCCCGGGCGAGCCTTTAATTGAGCACGGAAAATCCATCGAATCCATTTCACTCATCGTTCGCGGAAAAGTGCGGGTGACGAAAGACGGACGGACTCTCGGTGAACTGGGAGCGGGGGAACTCGTGGGCTCGGCCCTTCTCGTGACCGGTGCTGTAGCGGAAGTGGATGCGGTGACGGCGGAGCCAGCCCGCACGCTGCAGTGGGATGTGGCGACGCTGGAACGTTATCTCAATGCTCATCCCGAAACTCGAAATGTACTACAGCATCACCTTGCACGTGACTTGGCTGGAAAACTGCTGCGTACGGGCAAGGATCCTTCTAACATCCTATAAGGCAAATCGAACGGCTTGAAAACGATTCGTCAAAGGGCTGTGCTTCACGATGCGAGAGGCAGGCATAACGAACTTCGGTAGCCGTATTTTCAACGGCGGGATGTATAGTTCCCGTTCGACTTTGCTTGTGGTGTGCGTAACGATCGCATCATCGTACCTCGTCCCATCTCTGGTGGGGATGCTGGTTTCGAATCCCAAGACGGTGTGGCCGCTTTGGCCAGGTTGCGCGATTCTGGTAACAGGGTTGTTGTTGGTCCGGGTCAACGTCTGGCCGGTGGTTATTCCCGCATCCTTTGTTGGGTTTGCTGTTGCTGACCTGCAGGCAGGCGTGCCTCTGAGTTCGATCGCCCGGTTTATTCCGGGCAATACAGTCGAAGTGCTCATTTCGGCCATTGGTCTCAGATATTGCTTCGCCGGCGTGCCCAGGCTCAACAGCGTGAGGGCCTTGCTTAAGTATTCGTTCTTCGCCATCGTCCTTGGGCCATCCGCAGGAGCATTTTTTAGCGCGTCTGGCATCGCCCGCGACTATTGGATGGGCTGGAAGATCGTTTTCTTGTCTGAGGTGCTGGCCTTCCTGACGGTAACCCCTGCCCTGTTAAGTTGGGTAAGCGAAGGGCGCGTATTCATGCGAAGATCGCGCGCCCATCAGTTCGAGGGGGGGATGCTCATCGCCGGGCTGGTTCTTGTTAGCTACATCGTGTTCACGGTCCCTGAGAACAGCAGAACGCCGGCACTGTTCTATTCGCTGGTTCCATTTCTGCTTTGGTCCGCATTGCGATTCGGATGGTTGGGAGTTAGCACTTCCCTGTGTGTGGTGACCTCTCTCTCAATTTGGGGCGCAGTCTATGGCCGAGGTCCGTTTTCCCATCTGGTACCCCTAACCGACCCGTTACCGTTACAGATGTTCCTGGTTTTCGCCTCGATACCGTTTATGGCTTTGGCAGCCCTCGCCGAGGAGCATGAACAATCTGCGCACGTGGTCCGTGAAAGCGAAGAGCGCTTCCGACTGGTTGCGAACACAGCCCCGGTCATGATCTGGACGGCCGGAACCGACAGGCTTTGCAGCTATGTCAATCAACCCTGGTTGGATTTCACTGGTCGGCCGCTTGAGGCAGAACTGGGAAACGGCTGGGCAGAAGGTGTACACAATGAAGATCTGACACACTGCCTGGAAACCTACTCGCTGGCCTTTGATCAACGCCAGCCGTTTGCGATGGAGTATCGCCTTCGGCGTAATGATGGAGAGTACCGTTGGATCCTCGACACAGGTGTTCCGAGATTCAACTCAAACGGCAGTTTTGCTGGCTACATTGGATCTTGCCTGGACTTCACCGATCGAAAGCTGGCCGAGGACGCTCTTGCCAGCGTGGGGCGCAGGTTGATCGAGGCCCATGAGGAAGAACGTACATGGATTGCGAGAGAACTACATGATGACCTGGTTCAACGAATCGCATTGGTGACGATTGAACTAGAGCGATGCAGTTCGCAGACCGCTGACCCGACTGGGATAGACGATCGCATCCGGCAAGCCCGTCAGCACCTCTGTGACGTTGCAAGTGAAATTCAGGCGCTCTCGCATCGTTTGCATTCTTCGAAGCTCGAATACCTCGGTCTTGTGACGGCGGCCAAGAGCTTCTGCCGCGAGTTGTCCGAGCAGCGCAATGTCCGAATTGAATTCAAGCATTCGGAAATACCGGCCGCAGTTCCGAAGGAGATCTCACTCTGCTTGTTTCGAGTCCTTCAGCAAGCGTTGCAGAATGCTGTACGGCATAGCGGTACGCAGGACTTCACAGTGGAATTGTTCGGCAATCAGGATGAAATCCGTTTAATAGTGAGTGACTCGGGAATTGGTTTCGATTGGCGGCATGCGATCAATGGTCGGGGGCTTGGCCTGATCAGCATGCGTGAGCGGCTGCGTTTGGTGAACGGAGAATTGTCCATTCAATCGGAACCTGGTCGTGGCACCACTGTCCTTGCTCGCGTACCCCGCGGAAACGAACGCCAGTCCATGGCAGTCACAGGGTAAAACATCTTTTTGCACGTGGCGATATGCGTCAGTCGAAGATCTGAACCGACAATCCGACGCTGACAAACTGTTTGCCCTCAAGAACCACGTCTACTGCCGCTGGAAAGGTCGCTTGCGGCCCTTGTTTTCACAACATATCCCCGGGCCCCTATCGGGACCTGCCTCCCCAAATCGTGATTTCACACGCTTAACGCAATTGTGAGGCCTAATGCACGCGGATTATTGGTTTCCTGGTTCATTGGTAGTTCTTACAGTTGCGTCAGGCCACAGCGCACGTAGCATCGCCTTGCAGTCAACCCTAATCTTCATGGGAGGAAGCGTGGTACGAATTCTGAGTCTCGTCTTATCCATACTACTGGTATTGAGCTGTTTCGCTGTGGCACAGGAGGATAACTCCAAGGCGGACATCTTCGTGGGCTATCAGTATACCCACGTAGCGCTTGGACATGACATCAACGGCTTCAACTTGAACGGCTGGAATGCCTCCGTAAGTGGGTACTTCAACAAGTATCTTGGCATAAGCACCGATTTAAGCGGTGGTTATGGTAGCCCGTTCGGAGTTAGCACCAGGACCTATACGTATCTATTTGGGCCAATCGTACGATTTCCGAATTCCTCCAACATGGTCCCCTTCGGGCACGTGTTATTTGGTGGAGCGCACCTCGGCGCCGATGGCTTCAACCTCAGCGGCTCCGACAATTCTTTTTCCTGGGCAATGGGCGGGGGAGTGGACGTCAAGGTCAGTCCCAGGTTTGCCGTACGCTTGGCGCAGGCTGATTGGCTGAGAACGCAATTCGCCGACTCGACGCAGAGCAATTTCCGTTACTCTGGCGGGCTCGTATTCAAATTCTGAAGAGGCTATCCAGGGCTATGAGGTCGGGCCGCATCCCTTCAGCCACTCGCTCACCGCCAGAATCCCGCATTTGTTGCGCCTTACCTTGCGTCAGTGCGCTGGCGGGAGCTGCCCCTTCGCCTTGTCGATCCCATACTCCAGCCACCCAGTCTCGACGAAATTCTCCGAGCGATCGCGCAAGACCTCAAGCGCCTTGATGCGCGCGTTCAACGCTCCACTATTCTTCGGATCTGACGCCAGCACGACATCGGTCAGGTGCAGCGCTTCAACGGGTTTTCCGGACGCGACCTTTTCGACAGCGAGGCGCACTACCGCATCGGCTCCGACCAGCTTGACCAAGTCCGGATAAATCGACGAGGGCGGGAGTTCGTACATCGTGGCAGGATTCATGTCGTACCAGCCGGCGTATCCGTCGTAGATGCCGCGGACCGACCAACTGACCTTCCCAAAGACTTCGTTGAGGTTGTAGCTCGCCGGCAGCTTGATCTCCTGCATCAGCGTGTAGACGTCCTTCCCGGCATCCATCCCTTTCACGGTTTCGTCGTGTACGTACTCAATTGCATCGCGATACCGTTTCAGGCGGCGAGTGATTTCCGCGTTGCCGACGATCGGACCTCCGTGCCCGTTGAGGACTATCTCAGGCTTCAGGGCCAGCACGGTGTCGAGCGACTTGACCCAGTCCAGAGCCCAACGCGGCTTGGTGCCTCGGATGGCATAGAGATTCGGAAACGAATTCGGCTCTGGGATGCCGATGCCCGAATAGTTGTCGCCAATGAATGCGGCCTTGTATGCAGGAATCCAAACCGTGAGATGGTCGGGTGTTTCCCCCGGCGTGCTGAACAGATCGAATTCGATGCCTCCCACTGTGAAGGAGTACTTCTCGTCGAACAGAATGGTGGCGTCGATCTTGGCCCCGTAGTCTCCGGCCCACGGACCGGCTGGTTTCGGCGGGCGACGGAAGGCGGCCGCGTTGCGCGGCGCAAAGAACCCATCCAACCGCGCGACGTAGTTGACGAACTCCACATAATTTCTCTGCGCGACGACCTGGGTGTCAGGTTCCTTCCAAAGCGAGATGCCGCCGATGTGGTCGGCATGCGCGTGGGTGAGAACGATGTATTTCAGCGGGCCGTTTTTTTCGGGAGACAGCAATTTCTTCGCGTCGGGCGCCTGGTCTGCAATCGCCGTATCAATGACCACACTCCCAGCGGGCGTATTGACGAGATAGACATTGCAAGAAGTCGTCGCCATAGAGATGGCGTCGTTGATCTTGACCATCTTCGGCTCATCCCGATCGGCAGCATGCGCAATGCACACGAGACCAAGGCAACTGAGAACCGCTGCCCGCAGCGGGCCGGTCATTCGCAGACAAAGGAACTTTGAAGGGACTTGTGTCGTGTGAAAAAAACGCATGCATCGAAGGCGCATCATGCCCACCTTGGACGCCTTCGGCTGTTATTCGTTAGCTGTGGAGAGACGGCGCCAAAGTTTCAAGGTTTCAAAGTGCCACAAGATGACATCGAGACTCCATGAAACCCCGATCAATCCTTGAAACTTTGAAACCCTGAAACTTTGAAACTTGGCAAATTCAATCCCCCAACCACTCGCCCAGCGCCTGCAAAGGCTCGATGTAGTCGCAGATAATCTTGGTTGTCGCCATCAATGGGATGGCCAGAATCAATCCAAACGCTCCCCAGATCCACGCCCAGAACAACAGCGACAAGGCCACCGCCAGCGGATTCAGCCGAAGCCGTCGGCCGATTATTTTCGGGTAAAGCAGGTTCATGGTCAGGATGTGCAACCCAACCACGGCAATAAAAACGATGCCCAGTTGTGATTTGTTGAGCACGCCCATTCCGGCGGCGATCGGCGCGAGCAGCGCGAAGAATAATCCGAGATACGGCACTAGTCCCACGAACGCACTGATGGCTCCCAGGAAATAGAAGTAGGGCAGGTGCATGGCTCCAAAGACAGCCGTCGATGCGAGAGCGTTCAGCAATCCCACCAGCAGGTTGCCGGCAATAAAGCTGCGCACCATTTCTGAGATCCGCCCAATTGTCCGGTAGGCCACCAGTCGTTTTTCTTTGGGGAAGACGCGCAGGGTCGCCGAATGCACGTGCGTCTTCCAGGTCAACATGAAATAAATCAGGAATGGAACAAAGCTGATGGCAAGTGCGATCTCGCCGAACTGGCTGGCGCCGCTCGAGATCAGTTTTGCGATCCCGTGCGATTCCTGCACCTGCACTTGAATCGGCTTTCTTCCAGTCTGTCCGGGCAACACCGAGCGCGTGCTGGTCTCAATCTGGTCGGCCCTGGCCTGCATCTTTTCCATGTCTTCGCGAATGGCGGCCGAGAACCTGGGCAACTCTTCCGTAAAGTCGATCGCGCGGTTATAGAAGAAGAAGACGAGTGCCACCGAAAGGCCGAGCAACAGAAGCAACGCGATCGCGGCGCCCACTGGTCGTGGGACGCGCACACGCCCCAGCGCCACCACTAGCGGATCGAGCGCAAAAGCTAGCAGCGTTGACACCAGCATGGTGACGAGCACCGGCTTGAGCAGGTAAATCAGGCCAATCGCCGCCGCGAATGCAATTACGTACTGAGCGACCACGCCGGCTTGCAGCGAGCCGCGTAGAAGTTCCACTTCGTCGCCGGGAGTGCCGCCATTGGATACGTCGACGTTGGTTACGACGCCGTTCGCAACAAGTTCTGGATTCGCAGTGGCCATGAAGGAGGACCGGACATGGTCTGCTCGCAAGTGTGCCGCGCAAACGCTTCGCCCCAGTCTGTAATCACGCTAGGTCCGAGTGAGACTTGGGTAAATAGGGTTAAGGCTCTAGAACGATCTCGGGCCTGTTGGAGGGATGCCGCGGAGATGTGAGTATGGCGAAGCGATACTTGCGACATTTTGAGACTGGGCAGCTCCGGCAGTGGTTTGGTCTCGCCATTTTTAGGCCGCAAGCCGTATTCGCGGGAACCCTCGCTGCGTCTGCCAGCCTTGACTTGGGTACACACCGTCCATAGCATGACCTGCGGAACTCGCGCAAGCTGCGCATAGATCCCCTCTTCGGAGCAAGTTATGACCGCATCTTCCCGCCATATGAATCGTCGATCGTTTCTCGGTACCTCGGCTGCGTTGATTGCCGGCAGCGCGCTAGTGCCGCGCAACGCTGCGTCTTACGAAAAAATTCTGGGAGCGAACGACCGCATTTCGCTTGGCCACATCGGCACCGGGCATCGCGGCGATGATCTGGATCTCATCGTTTCAAAACTGCAATCAAGCCACCACGCGGAGATGACAGCGGTCTGCGATTTGTGGAAGACGAACCGGGAGAAGGCCGTAGCCACCAACCAGAAGTACTATGGCCGGGCGCCGCGCGCCGTGCAATACCCGGAAGAACTGCTGGCCATGAAGGATCTCGACGGCGTGCTCATCTCGACGCCCGAGCATTCGCACTCTCCGATTCTCAAGATGGCGGCCGAGGCAGGAAAGGATGCCTACGTCGAAAAGCCGATGGGCAACGTGCTCGCCGAGGCCAAGGCAGCGCGCGACGCCGTGCTGCACGCGAAGACCGTGGTCCAGGTAGGTACGCAGCATCGCAGCGAGCCCTACCCGAACGCCGCGCACGAAGTCGTTCGGAGCGGAGCGCTGGGCGAAATCAGCAAAGTTGAAATCGTGTGGAACTACCACGGCCCGCGCTGGCGGGGCCGAGAAGAGGTTCAGCAGATCCGCGAGCAGGACACGGACTGGACGAAATGGCTGATGACCAAGCCTGCCCGCCCGTTCGATCCGCAGCTCTATTTCGAATTTCGTTTGTACAAGGAATTTTCGAGCGGCATCTCGGACCAGTGGATGAGCCACGGCATCGACCTGGTGCACTGGTTCATGGACGACACTGCTCCACGTTCGGTGATCGCGCACGGCGGAGTCTTCGCCTGGCATGACGGCCGCCAGAATCCCGACACGTTCCAGGCGCTGCTCGAATATCCCAAGGGATTTCTGGTCAGCTACTCGACCAGTTTCGGTAACGACGCGCCCAGCTTCACGCGCTACATGGGCAAGAAGGCGACGCTGTTCAACATCGGCGGCGAAGGCAGCCCGCGCTACCAGGTGATTGAAGAGAAGGGCACACACGAAGACGATTCCGACATCGACAAGAAGCGCGAATCGAAGTACGTGCTGCTGCCGGGGCAGACCCTGCCGCCCATGGGCATCGACGACCTGTCGCTCGAGCACATGGGCAACTGGTTCGACTGCCTGCGCTCGCGCAAACAACCCAACGCCACCGTGAACGAAGGCTTCGCGCATTCGGTCGCGTGCATGATGGCGGCGCAGTCGTACTGGGCGGGAAAGAAAGTGTACTGGGATGCGGCCGGCGAGACGATTGTCGATAGCCCGGTATCAAGCGAGTCGGCCGCGGCGAAGAAATCGTAAGCTGGGGAGCATCTGAACGATGGAGCGGCGGGCGTCCTCGCCCGCCGAAGAGGGCAAGATGCCCTCGCGACTGCCGGCGAGACGCTGGCGCTACAACATGCGATGGTTTCGCCTCAACGCGACTATGTTCCTCACTGTCTTCGCAATGGGATTGAGCGGATGCTGCTTGGGGATCAGACGGGAAACGATCTCGACGGTGGAGGCCAAGTGGCAAGGGAAGGTCGGCATCGCCTTTACGGTCACCCAGAGTGAAGGTACGAAGAAGCTGGAGGGGGCCCAGAGTGTCAGTTTCAAATTCTGCAGGTGGCGCACATCCGAATTTCGGGAACCCACTGACTTCAGAGTTCCCGTCATCAAAATAGATCCCCATGCGATCACCCTGTTCTTTTCGACGGATTATTCCGACCTGGTAATGCTCGGGCACCTGCCGTCCGAGTTTCGTGGAGGGAGAGTCACGATCGTGGGCTGCCATCCGGGACGGGTCTGCGAGTAGGAGCAAGCTGCCCTGTCGGCAAACTTGGGGTAAATTCTCGCGACCAGGCAAGGCCGCGGCCCTCATCGAGTAAATTTCATTTCCTTAAAGCTTAGTTTGGCGCCTGCGAGTCCCAGGATCGACGATTGACGCCTCGGACGAAGCCCCCACTCACCCTGCCCTCAGCATGCGGCTATAAACGATTCTAGCCTACTTGGCGCGCGTTTTATAATGTGTCGCTGGGTGTTTTAGGCCTCGAGCGTTCGCGTCAGTGGCGGTTTTTGCAATAGCAATTAGCTAAGTATGTGCAACCGGAAGAGTTGTGAGATTTCAGCTCACTGCGGCAGTCCGACCCGGCGCACCATCTCCTGAAAGCGCGCGTCTTTGCGCAGCGGATTCATTCGGGGATCCACCCCGATCCAGACCAGTCAAGTCGATCGCTGGCGGAAGGCCTTCTCCAGAGACTCGTAGGCGTGGTCGTTCTCACCCAGACCAAGATAGGCGTCGGCGATGAGGAAGTTGCAGACGTATCGCGTCTTTTCCAATTCGAGGGCCTGATTGAGCGCCTGCCGGGCGCGAGGCTTTTCTCCGGCGCGCGCGAATGCGGAAGCGGCGGTCGCGATCACGCTTCCGCTGTCGCCGCCGAGCCGGAGTGCGTTCTGTGCCGCTTGCACCGCTTCGTCTTTCCTGCCCAGGTCAGCCGAGGCAACCGCGAGGAGCGCATAGGGAAGGGCCGCCTGCGGTTCAATCTCCAGGGTGCGTTTGGCCTCGTCGATCGTTTCCTGCAGATGCCCCGAGAAGTAGTTCACCCAGAGAGTCCACGTGCGGGTCTCGACCGCGAGCGGGTCAGTGAGAAAAGCCTGGCGGGCGTGGGCGATAGCTTCGTCGTGCCGTCCCAGTGTGGCGAGATAGATTTCATAGGCGAGATGAGCGTCCGGCAAGTTGGGATTGAGTTCCAGCGCGCGATCGTATTCGGCCTTCGCTGCCGGCCAGTCCCAATCAAACAGCAGCGCCACATCTCCCATGGTGGCATGCGCGCTGGCGGAATTCGGATCGAGCTCCAAGGCTTTCTGGATGGCCTGCCTGATCGGTTCGCGGGCGTCCTGCGGTGCCATGTAGTAGGGAACCGCCCCGCTGTAAGTTTCCGCTAATGCCGCATACGGGCGCGCGTTTTGCGGATCGATTGCAATCGCACCCTGAAAATCCTGGACGGCCTTTTCAAATCCTTCGCGTGTTCCCTTGCGCGCTTCGTTCAATCCGAGAAGATATTTGCGGTAGGCCTCGGGATCGAAGTGCGCTGCGGTGACGACGCCCGTTTGCGACGGCAACAGCTCTAACCGCAGTGAGCCCGTGATGCGTTCGGCGATTTCCCGCTGCACTTTCAGGATATCGGTGAGCGGAGTCTCATAGCTTTCGGCCCAGAGATGCGTCTGGTCTCCCGCCTGGATCAACTGCGCGGTGATTCGGACGCGCTGCCCCACGAGTCGCACGCTTCCCTCGAGCAGGTAATTCACGCCCAGTTCATGCCCAATCTGCGCGATGGATTCTTTCGTGTGCTTGTAGCGCATGGCCGAGGTACGCGCGATGACACCGAGGTTAGTGGGCTGCAACTGGCCGAGCTGCGCAATCATTTCTTCGGTAAGGCCGTCGGCGAAATAGTCCTCGCTGTCGTCGCCGCTCAGGTTCTCGAAGGGAAGTACGGCCAGCATGGCTTTCGTCGGAACGGCGGCGGCACGTTGCGCGCGGTTCCGAAATCCGAACCAGTAAATTCCAAAGACAAGCAACACCACGACGGCAAGCCCCGCCCATCGGACGAGGTGCGACTTCGATTTGGGCTCACGCCCCGGCGACGGCTCGACCGCGGGGGTCGCCGTGGTGACCGGGGCAATAAAACGGTATCCGCGCCGGGGCAGCGTCTCGATGTAGCGGGGCGTGTCGGCTTTGTCGCTCAGCGCATCGCGCAATTTGTTGATTGTCTTGTTGAGCCCGTGCTCGAAGTCGACGAAGGTGTTGCTTCCCCAGAGTTTCTGTTGGAGTTCCTCGCGGGTCACGGTCTCACCCGCGCGTTCCAGCAGAATCTTGAGCACGGCAAGAGGCTGGGCATGGAGCTTGACCTTGACCCCGCTCTTGCGAAGCTCGCCCGAGCGGAAGTCGGCCTCGAAAACTCCGAAGCGGACGCGCTGGTCGCTCAAGGATTGGTCGGACGGAATTTGAGTAACGGGTGCGGAGTTGCCCATTTCTCCCGGCCCCACAGGACTGATTGGCGGTAAATATATCACGGGAAGACGTCGCCGAGCCGAGGGAGATGGGAGGATAAGTAATTTATTTGTAATCATTTACGCAGGGACAATCCTTCCACTCCACGTCCATTGCAGTCCAGACTCGATTGCTTGAGATTGCGTCCATCGTGGGGTTGGGGAAGATCTGAACCGCATCCGCGAAATTCTGTTTGAAGCAAGACGGAGGTTTTTTATGAAGACACGTCGGACTACTGCGCTCGCAGTTGCCCTGGTGGCAGGAGGGATCCTGACGGCGACATCTTTTGCACAGCATCAGGCCGCTCACGAGTCGCATCCGGACCGGGCAGGAGCTCTGGTCAAAGCAGTGCGTGAAGCGACCGAGCGATTCAAGGACGTCTCGGTGGCGGAGTCGGAAGGCTACAAGCTGACGTTCGGCTGCGTGACTGGGCCTGACGCGGGTGCAATGGGGCTGCATTACGTGAACTTTCCGCTGGTGTTTTCGGGGGTACTCGATCCCAACAAGCCGCAGATCGTGCTCTACGAACCTGCTGGAAACGGCAAGGTGAAGCTTACGGGAGCCGATTTCCTGGTGCTGGCTGAGCAGTGGGACAAGGCGCACCCTGGCACCCCGCCGGAGTTGATGGGACAGATATTCCACTATTTCGAGGCGCCCAACCGCTTCGGGCTTCCGGCGTTCTACACCCTGCACGTGTGGGCATGGAAAGACAATCCGAATGGCGCGTTTGTGAACTGGCATCCGAGCGTGTCCTGTAAGTCGTTCACGCCGGATTCGAACTAGTAACCACAAAACGCAGACATCGCTGCGGCCCGCTGCCGGGGTCGAAGCGAAGCGTCTTTGCATGAATCTGCGCGGCCGAAGAGCCGCCCACGAAATCTCAAGGAGACCTTTTATGAGTGCAACGCAAACTCCCGCCCTCGACATGGACAAGCTGAATCAGTTCGTCGGGCAATTCGTTACTGATCTTGGGGCAACCGTCCACGCAGGGCTGGTGGTGATTGGAGAAAAGCTGGGCCTGTACAAGACGCTGGCGACCGAAGCCATGACCTCCGTAGAACTCGCCAAACGAACGAAAACCGACGAGCGTTACATACGCGAATGGCTCTCTGCGCAAGCGGCTGGCGGCTACGTCATGTACGACGCAACGACGAACAAATTCAGCCTGAGCGAGGAACAGGCCTTCACGCTGGCGAACGAGAGCAGCCCTGCGTACCTGCCGGGAGCGTTCGAGCTGGCGCTGGGTTCGCTGGCAGCAGTCCCGCGCATCGCCGAATCTTTCCGCAGCGGCGCCGGCATGGGCTGGCACGAGCACGCCGACGGCGTGTTTCACGGGTGCGAGAAGTTCTTCCGTCCGGGATACGTCGCCAATCTCGTGACCTCGTGGATCCCTGCGTTAGAGGACGTCAAGAGCAAACTGGAATCGGGCGCCCGCGTGGCCGATGTGGGCTGCGGCAAGGGAGCGTCGACGCTGATCATGGCGCAGGCGTTTCCGAAGTCGCAGTTTTTCGGATTCGACTATCACGACAAGTCGATCGAAGGGGCACGCGAGTCGGCTGCGAGCGCCGGAATGAACGGGCGCGTGAAGTTCGATGTTGCGAAGGCCAAGGAATTTCCTGGCGGCAACTACGACTTCGTCGCGGTCTTCGATTGCCTGCACGACATGGGCGATCCGGTGGGAACGGCGAAGCATGTCCGGCAGTCGCTTGCGAAAGATGGTACGTGGATGATCGTCGAGCCGTTTGCGCAGGATCGGCTGGCCGACAACCTGAATCCGGTGGGGCGGGTGTACTACTCGTTCTCGACGTTGCTCTGCACGCCCTGCTCGCGCTCGCAGGAAGTGGGCTTGTGCCTGGGAGCGCAGGCGGGGGAAAAGCGGATTCGGGAAGTGGTAACGGCTGCGGGGTTCACCCGTTTCCGGCGCGCGACCGAGACGCCGTTCAACATCGTGTACGAGGCTCGGCCGTAAAGAAGTCGCTAGTCGTCTCGTCAGTCGCTAGCCGATGGAGCGACGGGCGTCCTCGCCCCTTCGGCGCTTCGTCGCCATGCAGCAGTCCGTTGATGTACTTTCCGTGGAGGAGTGCGGGCGGGAACGCCCGCACGACTGCCGGCGGGAACCCTGCGATGGCAATTGTACTCAGGGTTGGCCCCATCCGGCGGAATGTCTGGCAGGACGCTGCTCTACGGGCGGAATGTTTGCCAGGATGCTGCTCCAGGGGAGGGGCCCGACTTCAGTCGGGCCAGAAAGTTCGCTCTGCCGTGCGGCTTCAGTCGCTGAGGTGTGCTCTTACGATCTTCGCGGACGCAGCACCAGTTCACCCCAGGCGCTAAAGCGCGCACGCACTATCAGAGATTTTAGGGGCACGAGTGAACTCGTGCCCTTCCCATTCTTGCCGCCGGTGGTGTCGGAGTGGGGGCGCTCGCCGATTTATTTCTTTGGAAAGTTCGGATCGTTCTTGATCTCGCGAATCTGCTGGATGTGGCGCTCAGCGTGGGTGGAAATCTCTAGCATCCATTGCCAGCAATCGATCAGCTCTCGATCTCCGAAGCTGTGGGCGCGCATGTCGTCGTTTGTGGTCTTGATGTAGTCGATCATGGTGGCGCGCAGCGCCTGGAATTTCCCGAGGGCCTCGCCCAGCTCCTTGTAGGTGTCGACCTTTTCGTGGCCGCCGCCGGTCTTCGTATGCACGACGCGATCGACGCCGTACCACAGGATGTCGGCGTCGGTGGCCGTCGATTTCTTGTCCTTCATATCGGGTGCGGCCTTGAGGGCTTCCTTGATTTCGCGCCAATAATCCGGTTCGGCCACGGCCAGATGGGAAACGACTTGGCGGATGGTCCATCGATCCGGCGAGGCCTTGTACTCCAATTGCGCCGGCGATAAGCCACGCACCTGCTCGGCGACCATTTGCGTGGTCATTTCAAAGTGCACCAGGAGGTGTTCGCGGTCGTCGTCGGTCATGGGCGCGGCGAACAGGGGCGCAGACAATACACAAATAGACAGTGTGAGAATTGCCCAATCTTGGAGTCGATGCATGCGGAGTTTGTTCATAGGAATGTGGTCGCAGTGGTTCTTTACACAACACATCCCCTTGGACGACCGCAGGGGAGAAACGTGATCACACGCCGAAAGACGGCGAAGGAGAACATCAGGAGTGCATACGAGGCGACCCAACGTCACGCAACAAAATCTTTCGCTGAAAAGCAAACTCTCCCGAGATCTCGTTATATCTGGTGAGGCCGATGACGCTCTTCGCGGGCGCAATCTCGGCGAACAATCTCAATGACAGCAGGAGAATTCCATCATGCACGCTCACAGGATTCGTGTACTTTCCACTCTTATGTCCTTCGCCGTTGCCTTGTCGGCCGTTTGTATGGCTCAGACCCAAGGCGTAGCGGGTCCGAATGTGCCTGCTGTCGGACAGAACAGGTCGTCACATGGCAGAGTGATGTCGCCCGCATCCAGCATTGCCCATCCGGGTGACAGAGGAGTCCGTGCGCGCACTCACTTGCAGGTGTTCATGCCCGAAGATGCGGTGCCATTTGCTGGACCTCCCTTTGCTGGTCTGGGTTTTGAGACTCCGGCATCGCTCGCCTGCGTGTACTCCCTCGTGCCGAAGGTATCTTCGTGCAATCCGAATGTCGTTACTGCGAATCCCACCGGGGGATTCGGGGCGATAGCGGTGGTCGTTGCATTTCACGATCCGACGGCATTGGCGGACTTGCAGACTTTTTCTACTCAGTTTGGCTTGAAAGCTCCGAACCTGACTGTGGTTTTCGCAAGCGGCACCAAGCCTGCGCAGGATCCTAGCGGCGGCTGGGAACTGGAAGCATCCCTCGATATGGAGTGGGCGCACGCCATGGCTCCCGACGCCAAGCTCTTTCTGGTGGAGGCCAAGTCGAACAGCTTAGCCGACCTGCTGGCCGCAGAGTCGGTGGCTGGCAATCGGGTGGCAAGTGCCGGTGGCGGGGAAGTTACGAATAGCTGGGGCAGTGGCGAATTCGCCGGCGAGACCTCATTCGACTCGGTGTTTACGACTCCCGGAGTCGTCTATTTCGCCTCCTCAGGCGATCAGCCGGGCGTAGAGTATCCGTCGGCTTCTCCCAATGTGGTGGCGGCGGGAGGCACGACAACGGCCCGCAACCCTTCCACTGCAAGCTTTTTGGTGGAGCGGCCATGGGACCTCGCCGGCGGCGGTTTTAGCGCTTTTGAACCACGCCCTATCTATCAAGACGTCATCCAAACAATCGTGGGAACCAGGCGTGGAGTTCCAGACTTGTCGTTCGACTCCAATCCGGTTACCGGCGCGTGGGTATTCGACTCCACGCCGGTACAGGGCGCGGGCAGCGGATGGTTCATCGTGGGAGGAACGAGTCTCGCCTCGCCCGCACTTGCAGGCATTGTGAACGCAGCCGGAAGCAGGCTCGGCTCCAGCCAGGCAGAGTTGAACCTCATCTACAACAATTTGGCGATTACCACGGATTTCAATGACATCAAAACCGATTTTTGTGGCCCTACGGCTGGATTCGTAGGGAAGTTAGGGTGGGACCCCTGCACCGGAATCGGCAGCGTCAAAGGCAAGATCGGGAAATAGGTAAGAACAACGGTTCCGCGACGTTCAATGGAATGATAGTTGGCGCGGTGGAGCAGGTGAACCATCGCGCCAGATCGGAAACAAAGTATGTGGATGAGATTATGCGCCATGTGTAAGAAGCTGATGCTGAAGCCCGACCTGAGCCACTCGGTGCAGTGCCAGTGCGGGTGGGAGTGGTAGTCAGAAGCGAAATCGTGGCTCCTTGCACCATACAAGCAGGACGCGTTGCGAATGGGGAGGTATGGTAATGGCCAGGGTGATTGAGTTCTACGTACCGGGCAAATTCCGGCGGGGTGCAAAGTGGATTCCGCCAAGACAACGCGGAAAGGTCATTCAGTTTCCCGTACTGCAGAAGAAGTCAGCGTAAAGCGAAAGGGTTTTGACTGAAATATTGCGCCAGCCAATCAAGACAGCTGGCAGCTAGGGTCGTTCCAAGCCATAGGGGCCGGACGAGAAGTTAATTGTTCAGGAGCATTGTAAGCACGTAGGTTTCATACTTTGCATTTCCCGCCGTTGTAGGATGAACTCCGTCTAATAGCGAGAGAATAGACGTGCCATCAACAAAATGGCAGAAGGACCTCTCTGCACAAGCCTGGGAAATCCCGATTCTGTAGCTGCCAAGCGTGTAGCCGCCAACATTAGGTCCCTCCCACACCGTCGATAGCGGTGTCCGGGCAAAGACGCGGGCGCCCGGAAACCTTGAATGGATCGCGTCCAGCAGTGAAGCATATTCAGAGTTGAAAGTTGTGAGATCTACAGAATTGAAAAAATCATTCACGCCTATCGCCACCCACAAAACGACAGGGCTTCCATAGGAGACGAAATTGGATAATCAACTTATCGAGACCCAGATCGTAATCAGTCGTGAGTTGTCTTGAACCCCATGCCTCCACCCCAACTTCAAAATTATTCCTTAGCAGAACGGCCCAAGCGTCGCGGCTCGGAACATCGGTTCCGAATCCGCAAGTGATCGAGTCTCCGTAAATGACAATCAGTTGTTTGGCAGTCTCAGTAGTTGCCCAAGCCTTGCCCAGTACGTTTTGAATGCTATTCCCCGTGACCGATGATTGCGGCGTTGTCCGAAAGCGAGTTCCCGATACAATTTCAACTATGCTGTCGGGAGTGGTTTAACCGTGAAGGTCTGAGGCAACGACGAGGTACACCTCAGCGTTTGCGAATACTGACCGTCCACTATTAAGCTGGCCTCTGCGTAATTCGGGTAGGATCGAAAAATGGAGCAGTCTGTCGTCACTTGGACTGCAGCATTGCCCATGAAATGGACCCTCGAAAACGGTGAGCCACTCGGCGATGAATCAAGCAGCTTAACGACACAGGGTCGAGCCGAATTTCCACCACATCTGGTGACCATGGCAAGCATGGCCAAAGTTCCCAAACACACCATGTATCTTCTTTGTAGCGAACTTAAAGTGTGTCACGCGGCAAAAACTGAATCGCTGCTGTACCTCACCAGCATGCGCCATCTGTCCGCCTTTTTAGGGTTGATGAGTTTAACGGCAATTTGAGGGCAACTAATTCGCATCAGGCCGTGCCGAAGCACGCCTACTGGTGAGAGAATCCCTTACCTCGCGACGGATTGCACCCACCCCGCGAAAGCATGCCAGGCCTGGGTTTTTCCAATCGGGATGCGGACCGCGTAGACAAAGATCATCAGCGCGCTGGCCCACAAGGTGGCGCGGTGCACTTTGTGGGTGGACCACAAGTCGTAAGCGATGAGCATCACCAGAAACAGGCAACTGACCATGCCGGCGTGCGCGGCATTTCGATGGACGAATGCTACCGGCCAGCGCGCGATGGCGGCGATCAGCAGGTCGATGGTCGCCACAAGGATCAGCCGCTTGTGCGCGGCCGGATCGCGGCGCGCTCGGTAAGCAAAATAGATCAGCGGCGCAAACACCAGCATGTCGCTGAGCGGAATGATGTAGAAAAACAGCGGGTCCCGGCCCGGACGATCCGCCCGCACCAGCGAGTCGGTGGCCGCCATGACGCCGACGATCACCATGAGACAAGCCCAGAAAAATCCGAAGA
>DASRDJ010000208.1:0-8593 GCA_035652655.1 Terriglobales bacterium | reverse complement strand
CATGTTCTCGACGATGGTGTGCGCCCCCGCGACCTTGATGTTCTCTTCCCCGCTGCCGGTCGCGCCCGCCGAGCCCACGTCCTGATCCGTGTAACAACCGGCGCCGATCACCGGCGAATCGCCGCAACGTCCGGGCAGCTTGAATGCAAGACCGCTGGTGGTGGTGATGCCCGACATCTCGCCCTTCTCATTGAGAGCTGAACAATGAATCGTCCCAGTGGGCGGGAACACGACGCGACGCGCTGCCGACAAGCGAAACTCACGCTCGATGCCCAACTCTTCAGCCCGTGCGACCAAGCGTTCAAAATGATCCTGCAGCATTTCCGACTGCGGCTTCCGTTCGAAATCTTTCGAATCAGGCGCCTGCCATTTCGGATCCGCCAACCCCGGCCCCCACCAATCCCCAGTTGAGTGATACTCCTTCCACAGCATCCAGACCTTACGCGAGCGCTCGGTCAGCAGGTTCTCGCGCGGAAAGCCCATGGCAACCGCAAACCGCTCCGCGCCTTCGCCGACGAGCATCACGTGCCCGGTGTGATCCATTACGGCTTTCGAAACCTTGGAAACATTCTTGATGTTGCGCACGCCGCCCACCGACCCGGCGCGCCTGGTCGGCCCGTGCATGCAACAGGCATCGAGCTCGACTACGCCTTCTTCGTTCGGCAAGCCGCCCAGTCCGACACTGTCATCCAGCGGATCATCCTCCGGCCCAGTCACGACCAGGATCGCAGAATCGAGCGTGTCGCCGCCCTTGCTCAAATGCTCGTAAGCTCGGTCGAGATAGGCAAACCCGTTGTTCGCGCTCACGATGATGGGACGTTTGCCAGGAACTGACTTCCCTTGCGGGGCGGCATCGGGAACGGCCATCGCCTTCTTCGACGATTCCAGACCCTGGGCCTCAAGTCCCAGCGCGAGAGATCCCATGGCAGTCGTAGCCAGAAAATCACGGCGGGAAAAACTCATTCGCTTCCTCCGAACATTTCCAATAAGAATAGGAAAGCTAACACCCTAGACGAGCGTGCAACGCGATCCCGCGACATCAGTCCGTATCGAAGCGCTGCTCCTTAAACGGATCTCCGTACATGTGATATCCATTCCGTTCCCAGAAGCCGGCTTCGTCATGGTCCAGAAACTCAAATCCTCTCACCCACTTCACCGACTTCCACGCATACAAATGCGGCACGATCAACCGCAGTGGATAGCCATGCTCTGCACTGAGCGGTTCTCCATCATGATGCGTGGCCAACAACACTTCTTCGCGATCCAGGTCAGCGAGAGGAACATTGGCGGTGTATCCCTGCTCGGCATGTACTAGCACGTGGCTCACGCCCGACTTCAACTTCACGTACACAAGCACTTCGCGAAAACTCACGCCTTCCCAATCGTTGTCGAATCGGCTCCAGCGCGTTACGCAATGAAAGTCGGAATGTCGTTTCACCTTGGGCAGCTTATTGAACTCTGCCCAACTCCAGCGCACGGGAGCCTCCACCATTCCGTACACACGGAAGTCCCAGCGCTCCGGATCGAACCGCGGCACGGAGCCATAGTGCAGCACCGGCCACTTCAGCGTAAGCGATTGGCCGGGCGGCAACCGTCCCTCGCCTTTCATCTTCTGCTCGAGAACCTTGCGCTCGTTTCCTTCAAATAGCAATCTGCGGACTCCTAACAATCAGCAACTACCGCAATTTGCTTCGCCCTTGGACTGCTGCTCCATCGCGCAACAATCTGAAATCTGCAATCTACAATCTGAAATGAATTCCTGCGACATTGACATCCATCAATTTCCGTTCTATTCCTAGTCCATGACTACGCAAGATCAAGGGATGCAACGCCTGCTACTCGCCATCGCCGAGCCGACTCGCCGCAAGATTCTACAGGCTCTCAAAATCAAAAACGCCTGTTCGCTTGGCAAGGAAGTCGGCCTTTGCGCCTGCGACATCGAAGAGCGCATCCACCTGTCCCAACCCACCATCTCTCACCACATGGCGATTCTGCAAAAGGCCGGCCTCGTGGAAGCCCAGAAAGAAGGTCACTGGAGATGGTATCAACGCAACGAACGCACCATTAAACAGTTCTCCAAGGCTTTGCGTGAGACCCTCTAATCGAAACTCTTCGCTCATTGCCCGGGACGCAGAATCAATTGATCCGCCGGCGTCATCACCCGCGACCGGATCAACAGCGTGCTCACCAGTGACGTCAGCCCTGACGACGCAAAAATCATCGCCAGCAGCACGAACTGGTAAATCGCGGCGTAAATCGGCCGAGCCCCTGACAACAACATGCCGGCCATCAATCCCGGAATCCACACGATTCCCAGCGACCGAAGAGAGTCAATCGCCGGAATCAGGCTTGCTTCGAACGATACTTGCACGTAGGGCGCAACGCTGGTCTTTCCGTCGGCACCGAGCGCCAAGGCCGTCTCGATCTCGCCGACATGCGCCAGCACGTCTGACCGGAAACGATTCAGTGCCAGGCCGTTCGTGTTCATCGCATTGGCGATCATCATGCTCCCGATGGGCACGAGCGCGGTGATCGGTGTATCGATCACACCCAGCAAGGTCATGATCGCAATCATGAGTCCGGCGCCGCCTCCGATTGCCCACGTCGACACTTCAAAAGCGCCCGGCATCCCCTTAGCGCGCTTCGCCGACGTTGCACCCGCGGCCACAATCATTGCGCTCAAAAGAAAGATGCTGGTCCAACTCGGAGCCTTCAGTAAGAGCAACAGAATCGAACCGACGGCGACGATCTGCGCCAACCCTCGCACCATCGCAATAGCCAAGTCCTTCTCCAGGTGGATGCCGCGGCGACCAGCAAGAATAACGACGGTTAAGGCGGCGAGCGCCGCTGCCGCAGCCTGCGCCAGCCCTAATTGCAATTGCCCATGAAAGATTGCCTTAAGCACGAAGCACCTCCGCGGCCAAACCGATGCGCACGATGCGGCCGCTTTCCAGAACCAACACTCGTTCTGCCAGGCGCGCCGCCTGCGCAGCATCGTGCGTCACGAGCACGCACGCGACCCCCTGTTCGTGACCAATGCGCTGAATCAGTGCTTCCACTTCCCTCTTGGCGTCGTCGTCCAGCGCCGACGTCGGCTCGTCCAGCAACAAAACTTCCGGAGTGTTTGCCAGAGCGCGAGCGAACGAAACTCGCTGCGCTTCCCCACCCGACAGATTAGAAACGTCGCGTGATGCAAATCCCGAAAGCCCGACGCCAGCCAGCAATTCTTCCACCGCCTCCAGGCTCAGATCCTCTCCCCGCTGCCGCGGCCCAAAGCGAAGGTTGTCGAGAACTGTTCCTGCAAACAGGTATGGCCTCTGCATCACCATCCCCACGCGCCGCCGTAATTCGCGGGGCGCAATCTGCCGGTAGTCCACTTCGTCGAGATACACGTTCCCTTCCGTGGGTTCATCCAGCCGGTTCAGCAGTCGCAACAACGACGATTTGCCCGATCCACTCGGCCCGACAATCGCCAGGATCTCGGCCTTCCGGACTTCGAACGTGGCTTCTGTGACAAGGACCTTGCCCGGCACGCTTCGCCCCAGTTTGTCCGCACGCAAAAGCATCGTTAAGAAAGTTTCCCTGCTCTTGGCGCCGGTCGAACGTCACGTTGTTTAGCGATCCTCATATACGCGCGTCCGGCTCGCAGCCGACCATCGGCGGATGACGTTCTCTGATCCCAGCCGCCAAGTTCAAGGGCCGCTGCTAAACAAGCGGCGCGCAACTCATCGGCGTGTGTGCGATCCACCAACGTCCGAGCCACGACCATGCCACCGATACTCAGCGCGGCGATGACCTGGGCTGTAGCGTTCCCGTCTCGTCGCTTGTCCAGCAGACTGCGCTCCAGCACGCTCACCATCGCCCGGAAAACTTTCTCGAAGGCGCGCCGTGCGGCCACCCCGCTACGCGCCACATCCGTGGGCAAGGCCACCATGGGGCAGGAGTTCTCAACGTCTTCGTAGTGCTGCCGCGACAGATATGCGCTCACCACTTGCCCACCCACATCGGTCGCCGAAAGATCCACATGCACGCCCTCCCAGCAATTCTTCCATTCCGGATTCGTGAAGAAGCAATCCATCACCTCGGCGTACAGGTCGCTCTTGCTCCTGAAGTACTTGTAGAAGCCGCCGTGCGTCAGGCCCACGCCCTTCATAATCTCGGCAATCGACACATCCTCGAACCCGCGGCGATTGAACAAGCGGCGCGCACTATCGATGATCTTGGTTTTCACTTCCCTGCGATGACTTGGCATATAAGGCATAGAGCGACTCCCGCTAAGACGTCGAACCGCCATCAAGGAATATCACGTTGCGGCGAGCGACAATATTATCTTGAACATCTTTTGTTTCGCTGTTTTGATCCTCTACGCCGCGGACGCGCAAAGGATCAGGGACGCAACTCTGGAGGACGAATGGACACATTGAAGAGGATGGCTAGCACGCACAATCGCCGCGATTGGATCAAACGGGCGACGCTGGCCGCCGGAGTACTCGCAGTTCGACCAGCCGCTGCGTCGGCCGGCAGCGAGAACGGTCTGTCCCATAGCGCCGAAGCCATTCATCAGGAGGTCAATTTCTCATCGAGCCCGAAGCGGATCTACCAGGCCCTGACGAACGCGGACCAGTTTCAGAAAGTGATCTTGCTGAGCACCGCCAAGACCCAGATCGATGTCACCACAAAGCCCGCCGAGATTAGTCGCGAGCCAGGCGGGACATTCGTGATCTTCGGCGGCTACATTTCAGGCAGGCACATTGAACTTGTTCCCAACCAGCGCATCGTCCAGGCCTGGCACGAAAAAGACTGGGAGCCCGGCGACTACTCGATTGCAAGGTTCGAACTGCACGAGGCGGGAACTGGCACAAAGCTCATCTTCGACCACACCGGCTTCCCGTCGGGCGCAGGCGACCATCTTTCTATCGGTTGGAAGATCAACTACTGGGAGCCGTTGGCGAAGTTTCTGGGAGAGCGCGTCGGAAGTTGACCAAGCGACCGACGAAGGAGTTCGGGAACCTGCTGGCAATCTCCTGTGTCTGAAGACCAGTTGCAACTGTCCCTGCGTCTATATCGAAACGGCAGGCCGGAGCCTTTGCCCTTTGTGCCAGCTGCTACTTTCACAATGAAAATCGAGCGCGGTATCTGGTGCTTGGACGATGTCGCGCTCAATCTCCACGTTCCGCTAGGTGACGACGCCTTCCTCGACAGCTTGCACCCCGATCGCCGTCCGCCGGAAGTAGAGGAGTTTGAAACGGTAGCTCTGAATCATCTCCGAATGGTCAACACGGCAGAAGTTTCCTATGCCTCAACATTTCCAGAGTTGGGATTTGCCTGCTCGATGACATACCTGGGCGGCGCCGACGTGGACGAGCCTACTTCCAGTTCTGCCGGATTGCTTGATGCTGGTTTGTCGAGCGGAACGTTAGACGGTTACACGTTTTCCATCGAAAATTGCTCCGGCAATCCGGTAGATCACTATTCCGTCTCGGCCGTCCCCGACAATCCGCAGATGGGCTTGCGCGCCTTCTGCTCAGACGAGTCTGCCGCGATCCGCTTCTCTGAGGATGGCAAGGCCGCCACATGTCTTACCGAAGGAGAACCGCTGCCCTAGTCACTTGGACCCGCTACGCACGCTGGCCCGCAGTTCTTCCACGATCTCAAACGCCGCTCGCCGCGCTTCTTCGTGCTTGGTCACGTCGAATGAGATGGCTCCCACCCGCGCATGACCTCCGCCTCCGTAGCGCTCACACACTCGGGCTAGATTCACCGTCGGCTCGGTCGGGGCCCATGGGTTCGACCCCACCGATACCTTCACTCGAAAGCTACTCTTGCTTAAACCTACGCTGTAGATGCTTTCCGGATGTAAATAATAAGGAACGAACTTGTTATAGCCCTCAAGCTCCTGATCGGTGACGTCGAAAAAGATGGTCGCGTCCTTGCACTCGGCTCGTTCCTTCAAAATCCCAATCGACAACTCATGCCGCTTGAGAAGCGGCGGAAGCAGCGGTGCCACAAACGGCGCCTCCAGAATTTCCGCCAGCGATTTAGTGGCCAACAGCGGAATCAACTGGGGAACGAAGTTCGAGTCGGGCGCCGATTCAATCACCATGGTCAGCTTCATGGCCGGAGCCTTCATCTCGACGGCTGTCTTCGCGTCCTCGTACAGCGCGCCGTCGATGATGTCCGTCCAATGCACAAGTTCGGTGACTGAGGCAGGATTAAACCCAAAACGCTGCTCGGCAATCATCGCAATGAAACTCGTACAGGACTTGAAGTCCGGATCGTAAAACTTCCGATTCCCCTGGTCCTGCTCGAAATGCGCGGCATCTTCCGGGCTCAGGAACGCGCTCTCGTGATGATCGAACCACCACGTAATTTTGGGCGAACTCGAATATTTGAAGTCGACGATCGCGTTTTCGTCTCCGTCGAAGTCCCGCTCGTCGAAGAGCGCGCCCGCCCGGTGCAACAGCCCCGTGAATTCGAACTGCACGTCGTTACGAATCCGCTCCCGGTAGAAGCGCGAGAAGAGCGCGGCCGAAGAGGCTCCGTCAAAGCACTTGTCGTGATAAAAAACGCGGACTTTCAAATTCGATTCCTTCCCGAATCAACCACGAATGCCTGCAACCCGCCTCCGCAACTCCGTTGAACGAAAAGCGTATAGGATTACGTCCCCGGGGACATCTGTCAAGAACAGATGGAGTGCCTCAGGCAAAAGCCGGCAATAACCAAGTCAAGGACTCGGAAAAAGGAATCCTATAACGGAGAGGGCGCATAGAAGTTGCGCAGAGACCGCAGAGCAAGCGTGCTCGTCTCAGGGATTCTGCTCACAAGAAGAAGAATTTCTCGGTGCCCTCTGCGGCATCTCTCTGCATCTTCTGCGCTTTAAGATTTTTCTATAGGACTGCAAGAAGCCGACATCGATAGTGCGCGAAGTTCCGGACTGCCTCGATCTGGCCTCTGACAACTGACTTTCGCTCCCGTGCTACCTTTCATCGCCCCGGCCTGTAACGCAATATCACCTGCTTCGTCTAACTTCGCTTGGAGGCTTCATGTCAAAATCGCGCAGGCGATTTCTAAAAACTACAGCACTGGGTGTTTTGGGAGCCGCAGCCCTCCGCGGGTCTTCCCAGACTGCCAGCAATCTTCCTCCCGGCGAACCACCCGCCTTCGGCACCGGACCGGAAGTCGGGCCTGAAGTCTCGGCAACAACCTTCGCAGAAGCCGAGAAACTGGTGCAGGTGCAATTGACCGACGGTGAGCGATCGATGGCCGCCTCCAGCTGGCGCCGCACCATGGCCTCGCTTTATGAACACCGCTCCGGCCCGCGCAAGCTCAAACTCGAATCCACTCTAGCGCCTGCCACGCGCTGGGATCCGGTCCTGCCCGGCATCACAATTCACGCGACCCAGGACAGATTCGTCCGCAGTCACGCCGACCCCGGCCCGCTGCCCTCGAAAGACGAAGACATTGCCTTCGCCTCCGTCACGCAACTTTCACAGTGGGTGGAGCACCGCAAGCTCGCCTCCGAGCGCCTGACCAACATCTATCTCGATCGTCTCCAGCAGTTTGATCCCAAGCTGCACTGCGTGATCACGCTGACACGCGATCTTGCAGTCAAGCAAGCCAAGCAAGCCGACGCCGAAATCGCCGCTGGCCACTATCGCGGTCCACTCCACGGCATTCCTTGGGGAGGAAAAGACCTCCTCGACACTGCCGGCATTCCAACCACTTACGGCGCTGAACCATTCCGCGATCGGGTTCCCACCGAAGATGCGGCAGTCGTGCAGCGCCTTCATCGCGCCGGAGCCGTTCTGGTCGCCAAACTCAGCCTGGGCGCACTCGCCCTAAATGACATCTGGTTCGGCGGACAGACCATGAATCCGTGGATCCCGGACGCCGAAGGCTCTGGAGGCTCAAGCGCAGGTCCCGGGGCCGCGACCGCCGCCGGACTCGTTGGATTCTCCATCGGCAGTGAAACCGGAGGCAGCATCATCGGCCCGAGCATGCGTTGTGGCGTGACCGGACTTCGTCCGACCTATGGCCGTATTCCGCGCACCGGAGCCATGACTCTCTGTTGGACACTCGACAAACTCGGCCCCATGACTCGCCACGTCGAAGACGCCATGTTGGTGCTGCACGCGGTCTCAGGGCCCGACCCCGGCGATCTCGCGAGCGTTCCCGGTCATCTCGACTTCGACGCTGCCACGCCCATCAAGGGCCTGCGCGTCGGCTACTTTCCGCAGTGGCTCGACCAGAATCCCGCAACTCAAGTCGACAGAGACGCCGTCGAGCACGTGAAGAAGCTCGGCATGACGCCCGTCGAGGTACAAATCCCGAATTGGCCCTACAACTGCATGAACCTCATCCTGTTCGCCGAAGGCGCGGCCGCTTTCGAAGAACTTACTCTGAGTGGAGGGATGAATCAGCTTAAGGCGCAAGTTCCCGACGCGTGGCCGAACGTCTTCCGCGAAGCGCGCTTCCTCTCAGCCGTCGACTTCGTCCAGGCCGACCGTATGCGCCGCAAAGTTGCCCAGGAAATGGAGAAACTGTTTTCGCAGGTGGATCTCCTTCTTGTCCCGTCGTTGCGCGACGAAATGCT
>DASRDJ010000207.1:0-2274 GCA_035652655.1 Terriglobales bacterium | reverse complement strand
AGGCCCAGATTCTCGCCGAGAGGAGCCAGAGTGGCTCCGCGGCTAAGAAGGAATTTGATGGCGCTCACATCGCCGTAGTAGGCGCAGTGGGAAACCAGCGGGATGCTTTCATAAACGGCCGTGGAGGACCCGCCGTCTCTGAGATACTCGAAGACCACGTCGGTGCGGCCGGCCGCGATTTCGTCCAGCAGGGGCATGGCGTGGCATCGTAGCACGCGATTCTCCGGGGAGAGGGAAAAAAGAAAAGGGCGCGAGATTCAGTCTGTTACGAGACTCGATTGAATAGTGAGAGAGAAGTGAGAAGATGCCCTTGCGAAAGCGAGGGCATTTTTTTTATGGGGTATGTGCAAGGAGAGGGGCGGAAGCAAGGCACGTTGTTTCCCGTATGTTTGGAAGAACTGATTCCGGACGATCATGTGTGCCGGGTGATCGATGCGTTCGTGGATCGGCTGGACATGGCGGATTTGGGATTTGAACGCGCCGAGGCGGCCGACACCGGACGGCCTGGCTACGATCCGCGGGATCTGCTGAAGCTCTATCTGTACGGTTATCTCCAACAGATCCGTTCCTCGCGACGGCTGGAGTCGGAGTGTCGGCGCAACATCGAGTTGATGTGGTTGCTGGGACGATTGGCGCCGGACCACAAGACCATTGCTGAGTTCCGACGACTGCATCGTGATGGGGTAACTGCTGCGGGAGCGGAACTGGTCCGTTTGGCACGCTCGGTGGGTTTAGTGAAGGGTGAGTGGATTGCCATTGATGGCTCGAAATTCCAGGCCGTGAGCAGCACCCGAAGCGTTCGCGAACGTGAAGCACTGGAGCGCTACCTTGAACAACTGGAGCAAAGCGATCGGCAGGATGAAGTGGTCATCGATCCCAGCGCAGTGGCCAGCGCGCTGGAGAAATTACACCAACATCCGGAACCCGAAGTTGGTCTGATGCGCACAACGAACGGCATAATCCCCGCTTACAACGTGCAAGCAGCTGTGGATGCCGAGCATGCGCTGATCATAGTGCAGCAAGTGACCGATCAAGCCGCCGACAATCGCAGTCTGCAACCGATGGCTGAAGCGGCGAAAGCGGTGGTAAGCGGGGCCAGCGCAGACGCTGAATGTAATAGCAGATGCCGGCTACTCGAATGGGGAACAGGCCGAAGCCTGTGAGGCCAAGGGTATCTTGCCGCATGTGCCTGCCAACCGCTCTGGGAACAATCAGGGCGATGGCACGTTGTTCGACCGCACGAAATTTACCTACCAAGCCGAGAGCGACACGTTCCTGTGTCCGGCAGGGCAGACTCTTGCTCGTAAACAACTATCGCGGAAAGATCGCGTGGTGATCTACGCAGGTCAACCGGATGTGTGCGGAAGCTGCGCGCTCAAATCGCAATGCACGACGAGTTCCCGGCGTCTGGTTACACGGCATTTGCATGAAGAGGCGTTACAGCGCATGCAACAGCGGGCCACGCCAGAGGCGATGCGGCTGCGACGATCTACGGTGGAACATCCGTTTGCGAATCTAAAATATCGTATCTTCGGACATCCGCGCTTCCTGTTGCGTGGTCTCCGCGGGGCACAAACGGAAATCAGCTTGGCAGTAGCCGCCTACAATCTGAAAAGGATGCGGAACATCCTCGGAGGCCACCGACTGGCTTCAGCGCTACAAACCGTCTGAAGCAACCGGAACAGCAGCACAATCCTGCAAAAATCAAAAAGCGATGCTACGGAACCCGAAGCATCGCTTTTTCCTTAATCCTATCGTCCGTTTCGTAACAGACTGAGATTCGCGCCCTTTGCTAGGGAAGGTTAGTGAATTCTCTAGGCCTTGGCCGGGCTGTCGCCGCGGGTGAAGCCGGGAGCGGGCCGGAGCTCGGGACGAACGACCTTGGGGTCGGTGGCCGGAGCGAGCGGCGGAGTCGATGGCGGAGGAGTGCGCGGCTTCTCGGGAAGCGGTGTGCCTTCGATCAGCATTTTGACTTCGTTGGCGTCGAGCACTTCGCGTTCGAGCAGAGCCTGGGCAATGCGCTCCAGCGTTTCGCGATTGGTGTTCAGGATGCTTCTCGCATTGTCGTACGCCGAACTGACAATGCGCTTCACTTCCTTGTCGATGTCCACAGCCGTGGCTTCGCTGAAGTCGCGGTGCTGAGCGATTTCGCGGCCGAGGAAGATGGCTTCTTCCTTCTTGCCGAAGGCCAGAGGACCGAGCTCGCTCATACCCCATTCGCAGACCATGTTGCGGGCGATGTCGGTGGCGCGCTCGATGTCGTTGCCGGCGCCG
>DASRDJ010000206.1:0-2485 GCA_035652655.1 Terriglobales bacterium | reverse complement strand
AGGAACGCTAACCAGAACTTGCAAGTGAGGATTCCCAGGCGCAGGCGTCGATGGCGGCGCGGAAAACACATCGGGGACCCTTGGCATTTTACTCAATATTCCGCACCGAACCCATCAGAACCTGGAGCGATCATGGCGACGAGAATGAGCTGTGATTATCCGCGAAGTCCTCACCTTGTCTTCCAGACAACTACCTGTTTAAAAATCGCGATACACCAGCGTCCGGGCGCAAGTCACGACTACCGCTTTGAATTGTAGTACCGACGCGGAATTTGGAGAACGCAGCGTCTTGTTCGGAATTTGGAACAGAATCTAAAAACAAGCCCCGGATGTCGGGCCCAGTGCATATCGTGTGAACGACGCGCCGCGTCCTAAGGGCCGGAGCGCTCGAAAAGCATTCTGGAGGCTTGCCATGTCCTACGTGGACACCTACCTGCTAGTAGCGTTTGACATTGCCACTGGCCAAGAGGTCATTCGCAGCACTGTCGCCTCCACGCACTACTTCGCAAAGGGAGATTTCCCGGCTGCTAATTGGCAAGTGGTCGGGGTTCGCCTTAACAGCACAGCTCGTGTTTGGGAGGTTGACGTCAGAAGCGCATTGCAGTCCCTACAAACGGGGGGTCAATGAGTGTAAAGGGCCTGTTTTCAACAGCTATACTCGCCTTGAACGGACTGGAGCGTTATGGACAAATCATTTCTGTTCCTGATGGTTGCAGCTATGGCCGTGGTAGCGCTCGCAACGATCTGGCTGATGAAGAGGTTCATACAACCGCCCACTGCTGCTGGCAAAAGAAGGTTGACGATCCTTTTGCGCTTTGTTGTCGCACAATACGTGATTATTACAGTTCTGGTGTTGCTTTCAGTCGAACAGGTATTGCAGCCCCGGTTGTTGGGGGTTCTCGGCCTTGCAAATTTTGTCGGTAGCTTTCTGATTATGTGGGTAGCCCTGAAGAGAGCGCCCATTTCCGATCGCGACATCACGCAAGAGCAGCGACTGCGTGCCATAAAGAGTTCTAAACTCCTAATCGCAATTTATGTGTTCGCTTTGGTCAACGGGCTGTTTCACATCCGGGAGTTGCCATCGATAGGTATCGTCGTGGTCATAGTCGTGAACGTCCTCATTCTGACTGCTTTAATCACCAGCCTACGCAGAAACCAAGCAAAAATTGAATGCTAGCAAGCAATGACTGGTGAAATATCGCAATTACACTCCGTCGAAAGTCATTGCATAACCCGTTTGGAATCAGTCGGGCTGTTAGAAGCGCACTTTCATCCCTATGGGTGGGCCGCAGGCCCATAGGAACTCAAAACCCACCCCGATGCCTGAGTGGCGGTCAATGAGTGTAATCGCCTGATTACGTCAGTTGAGAGGCAGTCTTTCCGGATGCGGGTAAGATACTCGCAACGGGAGACGCTTTCATATCACTAACTATGTCTTGGGGGTTGTGGCCTCTGCCTCAGCCTCGACGGTGACTTCCACGTGCGCACCGGGTTTGAGGCTTACTTCCGCACCCTCTGCATTCGTCAGGGTGTTCTCGATGCGTATTTCTCGATACAAATGATCCCCGCCTTCAACGGTTATCTGTGCTTTCTCTGGCTCGCTTGGAAATGGGGCCTTAATGATCTTCTCAACCGTCCCCGGCAGGATGGCGCTGGGTTTTTCGCTCATTAGCTCTCACAAGCGGGGTTACCGCTACATTGAGAGTAGCAGGCAATCTGGTTCTGCGCCGGAACCAGATGAAAAAGATCGTGATCCGTTCTTTTCGTTGGCATAGCTACTGGATTCAAGAAACGACTAACTGGCGAAACATCGCGATTTCACCAATTAGGCCTCGGTTTTGGCGAACAAACGGCGGAAAGTGCTGAGAAGGTCCTGATTTCGACAGCACGAATCGAGAAGTTAAAATATTGAAACCAAAGTAGCTCTCCCGCTAATTTGCCCCAACTATTTCCCGAGATGTTCCCTATTGCTCAGATTCGTTTTGGACTCCGGCATACGGTGGACGCTGTATCCACGGAGGTTCCCGCCAATGACGACGCCTCGCGAAGACAGCAACTGGGTTTCGATTGCAGAACAGCTCAGCATAGAAATGGATGACGCAAAGCTTACGATTCTGGTGCAGCGGCTCTGCTGCGCCTTGGATGCTCGCTATGGACCACGCAAGGACGAAACGAAGAGAGACATTGAGCAACTCGCCGCATCCTGTTCGGTAATGATTAAAGTGCCACTTGGAACGGAAACAAACATGGGCTGAAGTGCGCTCGCTGAGATTGTTGGCGTAACATCGCGTCTCTGACAATGTCGGCGGTGTCAAGCACTTTTTGAGCGTACTACTCTGTGCACTCCGAAGAGCGCGCCATTTCGCTCTAGTTGAAAAACAATTGCCGGTGCCAACCAAGGCTCGCTCGTAATCAATTCAGGCCAGATCTCGATCCGACCCATGCATCTCTTCGGTCACTTACTGCGATCATGATTACTACTTCG
>DASRDJ010000205.1:0-47022 GCA_035652655.1 Terriglobales bacterium | reverse complement strand
CGATTGCTGAAATGCAGAGTGTTCCAGTAGAGGCCGTGCAAATTGTGACCGGCGCATCAGAGGCGCTCGTGGCCCTGATGTGGCTTGCAGCTGAACCCGGCGCGAATGTAATCATCCCGTTGCCTGGATTCACTACTTTCTCGGCACTCCCGGAGTCTCTCGGCCTGGAAACCCGCTGCTATCGCGTGCGTCGCGAAAACGGCTTCCGCATCGATCCCGACGAAATCAAAGGACTCGCCGACTCGAAGACCAAGCTGATCCTGGTCAACAGCCCGCACAATCCTACGGGCTCGACTGTCGGCGACGACGAAATGGAAGCGCTGCACACCTTCACCGCCGAGCGCGGAATTCAATTGGTGTGCGACGAGGTCTACCATCCCATTTACCACGGAAGGCAAACGCAATCGGCGGCCCGGCTGCCGCACGCCACCGTGATCTCCGACCTGTCGAAGGCATTTTCGATTGCCGGCGTGCGCACGGGATGGATGATCGAACACGACGCCCGCGCCGCCAGCAATACTGGACCGCGCGCGCCTACTTCTCGGTATGCAACTCGACCACCGGCGAGATCCTTTCCGAGATCGCCATCCGCAAACGCGACCTCGTCCTTGGCAGGACGCAGGAAGTCGCCTCGCGCAATCTGAAAATGCTGGATCGGTTCATGAAGGAACATGCCGACGTTCTCGGATGGATCTCGCCGCAGGGCGGCATGACTGCGTTCCCCTGGATGGCTAGTGGCGAAAACGCTCGGCCGTTCTGCCAGGCCGCTACGGAGCGCGGCATCCTCCTGGCCCCGGGCGACTGCTTTGACTCACCATCACATTTCCGCATGGGCTTCGCGGCCGCTGGAGAGGGATTCTCCCTTGCTCTCGATCGCTTCGGACAGTTTGTAAAAAGCTGGTCCGCGAAGATGGTGACGGCCTGAACGATTCCCAACTGGCGGATGATCAGAGGGTTACTGCCCATGTATCTGGCTTCTGCCGATCGACCGCAACATCTGAAGATGGAAACTTTCTTTCATGTCTTCGTCAACGAGATTGGACCACAACTACTATCGGCATCGTTGACCCCGCATAAACATTGGTTTCCAAGCTTACGCTATCCAAATCGCTAGCTTCCCAAGCGACTCTACTCCGGATACACTATCCCGCCGGCGTTCCCGCCGCGGAGTAGTATCTTGCGAGTTACTTTTCTGGCCATTCTCATCCTTTCACTTAGTGCTATCGCTTTCGCCCAAACCGTGATTGATGGAGCGGTGCACGACAACACCGGCTCCCCGGTCGCAGGCGCTGCCGTGCAACTCATGCGCGAGAACGGTAGCCTGGCGCAGTCTGCGTCCGCAGCGACCGACGGTGGTTTTCACTTTGCCGTCGTCGAAGCCGGCCCTTACACGCTCAAAGTCGAGGCACAAGGTTTCTATCCCACCGAGTACAACTTCGTGTTACGTCCACGTCAGCCGCAATCGCTAGCGATCGATCTTCAAAGGAAGGAAACCGTTCAGGAAAAGGTGGTAGTGCGTTCCACTTATCAGACTATCGATCCCGAAAAGACGGGTAGCTCTTATACCTTCACTCACAACGACCTGGAGAGTCTGCCGGCGCCTCTGTCTGACAACACCAACGACCTCGTCAACAACCTGATGCCCGGGGCCAGCGACAGCCACGATAACTTTCTTGCAGTTCGCGGCACAGAATTCTCGCTGCACGAATTCATCAACGGCGTCTCGTTCCTTGACAACACGCAGCCGCAGTTTTCCCCCGGTGTCAGCCCGCAGATTTTCGAAACCGTCGACCTCATGACCGGTGGCTTCACTGCCGAATACGGCAACCGCTTCGGGGGTGTGCTCGATATCACCACCCGCTCGGGCGCAACCATGGCCGGCCACGGGGACGTCAATTTCCGCGGCGCCACTCTCGACAACTACGATCTCAACGCCGACTATGGTGGTGTGGCCCATGGCATCGGCTACTACTTCTTTGTCGATGGCTTCACTTCTGGCCGCTACCTCGATCCCCCTGAGCCCAAGGAACTCTACGATTTCGGCAAAGGCTCGCGAGCCACGGCGCAATTCGATTTTCATGCGGGCACGAAAGACGTTTTCAAACTCCTTCTAATGGGCAGCGGCGCGAACTTCCAGCAACCCAACATCACCGACGATCAGGATGTAGGCCGCGATGCGCAGCGTCACCTTCGCCAGCAAACCGGCATTCTCAGCTGGTATCACACCTTTTCCCCGGAAACGCTGCTCTCGACTTCGATTTATGAGCGGGTCGGTTCCGATCGCGTGCTGCCCACCACCGATCCCATCACGCCGCTTTCCACTGCATCGCGCGCTCCGTTCGCGCTGGGCATCAAGAGCGATCTCTCGCACGTGTGGCACAGCCACGTGATCAAGGCCGGCGTCGATCTGGTTCGGCTGCGCGAGCTAGAAAGCTTCACCTTCGACAGCCGCGGCGATCCCGATGTGTTTCCTCCATTCAGCGGCGGCCTTCACGGCGGGCAGGCCAGCCTCTACCTGCAGGATCACTTCTCGCCCGTGCGTAACCTGTGGGTTGATCTGGGGGCGCGCTACGACTATTTCGATCTCGTCACCACCGTGGCGCAGGTCAGTCCCCGCGTTGGGCTGGCGTATCACTTCGCGCGTACGAAATCCGTGCTGCATGCCGCCTACAACCGTTACTTTTCGCCGCCGCCCATCGAGTACTCGCTGCTGGCCAGCTTCATTGGGAACAACGCCGTCGATCCGGACCAACGTGTCGGCAACGTGCGCGCCTACCGCCAGCACTATTACGAAGTTGGATGGTCGCAGGAGCTGCATCCGCGCGTGAGTCTCGAACTGAACGCCTACTTGCATTCCGGACGCGACTCATTCGAGAATCACGAAATCTCCATCAGCCGGATTTTTGTTCCCATCAATTTCCATGCGGCCCGCTCCAGCGGCGCGGAGCTCGTGCTCAATATGAAGCGGCTCGAGCGCCTCGGCATTACGGGACGCTTTCAATACGCGCTCTCGCGCACTTACTTCTACGGTCCCATCAGCGGAGGCTTCGCCGGAGACGAGCCCCTGGTTGCAGGCGAACGCATCGTCCCTGCCTTCGATCAGACGCACACCGGGACTGCACAGCTTTTCTATCGCAACCGCTGGCGCGGATTCTGGGGCGGAAGCGCGCTGCGCTATGGCAGTGGCACGATCGTGGAAAACGGCCCGCGCTTGCCGCAGCACTTTACCTGCGATTTGGCAACGGGGCTGACCGCGTGGAGTTCCGAGTCACGCAAACTGGATTTCGAGTTCGACGTCACCAACGTATCGAACAGCGTCTACCAGATCGCGAAAGAGAGCGAAGAAATTCCAATCCAGTACGCGCCTTCACGCACGGTAGGCGCCGCGTTGAAATTTCACTTCTAAATTATCGTGCCGTGCGGGCGCCCTCGCCCGCGTGGGAAAGTAAAAAAGGCTCCCGCAGAGACGGGAGCCTTTTCTACCAGCACATCCCTACCACGTAACGGCCTGTGTATAAATTTGCATGCTCGCTCCATCCCGCGTATCCGCCCACGCAGCATGCACCACGCCGTCCGGGCCAGCGACAATCTGTGTGTAGTCCCCGAAGAATCCGCAGCCGGGGAAGCCCACGCACGGATTGAACGACTTCGTGCTGACGGGCTGCTGGACCGGAAAAGTGTTGCCGCCGTCCGTCGACTTGCCGACGAAGTACTCGACCTTGGTCAACGCAGGATCATTCCGATCGTCGTACCATCCGACATAGACGGAACCATCGCTCTTCCCAGTGGCCCACGGGAAGAAGTGATGCCGGCCGTTGCCGAACGGGTCATTATTCACGCGGTGAATTGTCGAGGTCCCGGTCTGCGTGTTCACAACCGCCATGTACACGCTGGGCGTTCCCTCGAGCGGACCGCCCGAAATCTGGCTGGCTGAGAATGCGCAATAAGCCGTGTCGCCCGAAATCCCGCAGCCTGGCGCCACTGTCCCGAAGTCGCGGAATCCCCAGTTCAGGCTGTTCAACCCGTTGTAGAAGAAACTCGCCACCGGAGTTGCGGTCACCTGCCACGTGCCATTCTTGAGCGTCGACATGCGCATCCGGATCACTCCGCTCGGCGCCGTGAAGTCGTCGAAGAAAATGTGGGGAGTACCGTGGCTGTCGATCACCATGTCTGAGAACTGGTCCTGCACATACGAACCAGTCACCTTGGCAGGCGTCGAGAACGGCAAATTCGCCCCGGCCGCGTGCGATTCCAGAATCGCCGACGAAAACGCCGGCACGTGCGCCTTGCCGTCGACGCATGGCTGATCGTTGCAGAAAAGCGTGTAGTACACGTAGATGGTTCCGTTATGGGGGCTGCCGGGGACGGCGTCTACCGTGATCAGCGGCTTGTCGAGCTGTGCCGGACACACAAAGTTGGTCGCGCCGCTGCACTGTTGGTTATCGACGATATTCGGCACCAGTGACGCGTAGGCGCCGTTCGCAAAACCCTGCGCCTCTTCAACCTGGGTATCGAAGTTCGCGTACACCCCGTCGACGTTGAAGTCCAGCAGCGTGTTGCCAGAGATCGTCGACAGGTAGCTCTGCCCCTTGTCATCGAACGCCACGCCCGGGTCGCTCTGGAAATTGTAGGGAGCATCGCTCGTTACGGGATCAACCCCAATCACCATCGAATCATCAGTCCAGGCTAATCCCCCATTGGTCGACACGTGGAAGAACTGGTGATCGTAGTTCTCCCGGAAGTCATTCGACATGACGATGAAGTTCTTGCCGTTGATGGGATCCACAGCCATCCCGATCTCCGCTTTGGGCCAGGGATTCCGGTCGCGGTTTACTTTCACGTTCGTACCGGCAGTTGTAGCGGCAGCGGTCGCCATGGAAGCCAGCTTTGCGGTCCCCAGCTTTTGCATGCGCTGCACCAGTTGTTGCCGCCCGCCCGGCGGGATCTCCGCGCCCTCGCGATCGAAGGGAGCTTTGTGATGCGCCTGCATGTAGGTGACGAAGTCTTCGAGACTCTGCGGTTTGGGAACCTGCGCCTGGGCGCACAGTGCGCCGGCCAGCAAGCTCAGGAACAGTACTAGGGGTTGAGTAGCTCTGAACGAGGGAGTGGACACGACTGAATCCTCCTTGGTTAGGGACACTGATGTTGAAGCGGCGCGCTGCCGCCCAAGAGTGGTCTGCCGGGAGAATGGGTCGCTGCTCGCCCGGGGAGTTCTTTAGTGCAGTAGGTCTAGGGAAGTGTCGTTCCGCGGGATGGCTGCCCAGGAGATCAATCCGTAGCGCCCCAAGTGGCGGTTGCCTCC
Source organism: Terriglobales bacterium (assembly GCA_035652655.1). Classification (GTDB taxonomy): domain Bacteria; phylum Acidobacteriota; class Terriglobia; order Terriglobales; family Acidobacteriaceae; genus Gp1-AA133. The sequence goes on along the minus strand of DASRDJ010000205.1, from coordinate 41,720 downwards.
AAACCCGGCGCTCCTCGCGGAATTCGAGTCAGGGCATCAGGTTTTAGTGCATGGGACAACCGGAGTCAAGTTGAATCTGTGAGCAGTCTCCAATCGCTAACCTCGTCTCAAGGAGACCCTAGTAAATCAGCGTTCAAGAAGGCCGATTAAGACCCCAGACGACGACCGAGCTTGGGAAATGCTCCAGACGACGGCAAGATCTTGGGAGACAGTTCTTGGGAAGCGCGCGGCTTCAGCCGTGCCACAGGCCTTGGCAATGCGAGGGTTTTAGCCCCTGAGGTAAGCTTCCCACCGAAATTCAATTGTCAGGAAAATTCCGAGCTACCGCTTCGTGACGGCTGGCTGGATCTCCTCCACATCGACCCAGTTCGTCGGATAGTTGCCCGTGTAACAGGCCGTGCAGTAGTCGGTCTTCTCACCTTCGCCGCAGGCAGCTTTCAATCCCTCGAGCGAGAGATATGCCAGCGAATCCGCGCCGATATATTCGCGAATCTCGTCGATCGTCTTGTTGGCGCCGATGAGTTGGCTCTTGGAGGGCGTATCCACACCGTAGAAACAGGGCGAAATGGTCGGTGGACACGAAACCCGCATGTGGACTTCCTCCGCACCCGCATTCCGCACCATGCGCACGATCTTCTTGCTGGTCGTGCCGCGCACGATCGAGTCGTCGATCAGCACCACGCGCTTGCCTTCCAGCAACGACCGCACCGGATTCAACTTGAGGCGCACGCCGAAGTCGCGCACCGTCTGCTTCGGCTCGATAAAGGTGCGTCCCACATAGTGGTTGCGGATCAGGCCGAATCGAAAGGGAATCCCGCTCTCTGCCGCGTAGCCGACGGCCGCAGTAACCCCCGAGTCCGGCACTGGAACAACGACATCCGCCTCGACCGGCGCTTCGCGAGCCAGTTGCCGCCCAAGATTCTCGCGGCTTTCCTGCACCGACCGACCAAAGACCTGGCTATCCGGACGCGAAAAGTAAACATGCTCGAAAATGCAGCTCGATTGCGGTCCGGTCGGCGAATAGAACCGCGAGGTCACGCCCTCGGGCCCCACTATCACGAGTTCCCCGGGCTTCACATCGCGTTCGTAAATCGCGCCGATCAAGTCAAACGCACAGGTTTCGGATGCGAAGACGATCGTGTCCTTGCGCACGCCCTCCTGTGCAGGAATCCGTCCCATGGCCAGCGGCCGGAAACCACGCGGATCGCGCGCGGCAAAAATCCGATCCGTGCTCACCATCACGAGTGAAAACGCACCCTCCACTCGGCGCAGCGCATCTGCCATCGCCTCGGGCAAAGTGTGCTCGCGCGACATCGCGATCAGGTGCACGATCACTTCGGTATCGCTGGTCGTCTGAAAAATCGACCCCTGCGCTTCCAGCCGCGAACGAATCTCCTGCGCATTCACCAAGTTGCCGTTATGCGCGACCGCGATCGAGCCTTTGTTGGATTGCACGAGAATCGGCTGTGCATTGAGCAAAGCCGAGTCCCCGGCGGTCGAGTAGCGCGTGTGCCCGATCGCCAGCGTGCCGCGCAGCTTGACCAGCACATCCTCGACAAAAATATCGGCGACCAGGCCCATGGCCTTGTGCGCGTGCAGGGTCATCCCGTCTGAGCTGACAATCCCGGCCGACTCCTGCCCGCGATGCTGCAAAGCATGCAGCCCGAGATAAGCGAGTTTCTCCGCCTCCGGGTGCGCATAGATCGCCACCACTCCGCACTCTTCGCGAAATTTATCAAAAGCAGCCATTAGCCCTTAGCTCGATCTTCTCTACGGCCGTTCTCCGCGCCCTCTGTGTTTCAAGCTTGTTCAGATTCTCTTTGCGAACTTTGCGACGACTTCGTGAACTTTGCGGTTAAAGGCTTTCCAATCTGCAATCTGAAATCAAAAATCTGAAATCAGACCGCCACCACCTCAGGCTCAGTTCGCAACGCCTGTTCCAGCGCCGACTCGTACGCTTCGCTCAGCTCATCCACCGAAGCCGAGATAGCGACCTGCCCATCAACTTTGATCTCAACCCGCCCGGACAGGGTCTCCCCGAGTAAATCCACCGCCAACCCGCGCTTGGCTGCTATCTGTTTGATTCCCGCCAACCTCGCCGGGTCGCAAGCCAAAACCACCCGGCTGGCATCCTCGCCAAAGAGCGCAAACTCTGCCAGCAACCCATTCGAAGCGACATCGACGCTCAACCCAATCCCCTGGGGAAACGCCGACTCTGCCAGAGCCACCGCCAGCCCACCCGACGAACAATCGTGAGCCGACTCCACCAGCCCGGCCTGGATCATCTCGATCAGGCCCTTCTGCAGCGCCGCTTCCTTCTCAATATCCAGTTCGGGCGGATAGCCCCAGACGGCGCCCAGGACTTCTTTCGCGTACTCCGATGACCCAAATTCCGATTCTGCATCGGTGATATCGCCCGGCTCACTCCCGCGCAATAGCACAATCGTGCGTCCCCCTTCGCGGAACTCCATCTTCGCAGTTTTGTGCACGTCCTCGAGGATGCCGACAATGCCCAGCACGGGCGTCGGATAGATACCTTCTCCCAAAGTCTCGTTGTAGAAACTGACATTGCCGCCCGTGATGGGGACTTCCAGTTCCTCGCAAGCCTTGGTGATGCCGTCAATCACCTGCGAGAACTGCCACATGATGTGCGGTTTCTCGGGATTGCCGAAGTTCAGGCAATTTGTCGCCCCGATCGGCGTCGCCCCAGAGCAAGCCACGTTGCGGCAGGCCTCCGCCACCGCATGCATCGCGCCCAGCCGCGGATCGAGATAGCACCAGCGCCCGTTGCCATCGAGTGCCATTGCGAGCCCGCGCTGCGAGCCCTTGATGCGAATCACGCCCGCATCGGCCGCGCCCGGCCCTTCGACCGTATTGGTCTGCACCATCGAGTCGTATTGCTGCCACACCCACCGCTTGCCGCAAATGTTCGGACTAGCCAGCAAGCTCTTGAAATTGGCAGTCAGATCGCTTGCTTCCGACAGCTCGGCCGATGCCGGCATCTCGCGCTCCACCGGCGGCTCCCATCGTTCCAGAGGACGCTTGTAGACCGGCGCATCGTCGGTAAGCGCCTCATTAGGAATCTCCGCCACCAACTCGCCGTGCTGCCGCACACGCATCACGTTGTCGGGCGTGACATACCCGACTTCGACCGCGTCGAGGCCCCATTTTTCGAAGACGCGAAAGACTTCCGCCTCGCGACCCTTCTCCGCGACCAGCAGCATGCGCTCTTGCGATTCCGAGAGCATGATCTCGTAAGCCGACATGCCAGTCTCGCGTTGCGGCACGCGATCCAGTTCGATTTCCAATCCAACTTTGCCGCGTGCACCCATCTCGCAGGTCGAACACGTCAGTCCGGCCGCGCCCATATCCTGAATGCCGACCACCGCCCCGGTTTGCATCGCTTCGAGGCAAGCTTCGAGCAAAAGCTTTTCGAGAAACGGATCGCCCACCTGCACGTTGGGTCGCTTTGCCTCCGAAGCCTCGCTAAACTCTTCCGACGCCATGGTCGCGCCATGAATACCATCGCGCCCTGTCTTCGCGCCGACATAAATCACGGGATTGCCTTCGCCCGCGGCCTTGGCATAAAAAATCTGATCGCGCCGTACCAACCCCAGCGCAAACGCATTGACCAGCGGATTCCCCGAGTAGCAAGCTTCAAACTGCGTCTCGCCGCCCAGGTTGGGCACCCCAAAACAATTTCCGTAAGAAGCAACGCCGCTGACCACACCTTCCATGATGGAGTGGTTCTTATGAATCTCAGCCTGTGTGGAGGGGACACTCCTGTCCGCTGCCTTTGATTCCGCAATCGGCCCAAACCGCAAAGAATCCATCACGGCAACGGGCCGCGCACCCATGGTGAAAATATCGCGCAAAATTCCACCCACCCCAGTCGTCGCTCCTTGAAACGGCTCGATAAACGATGGATGATTGTGCGACTCGATCTTGAACGCGCAGGCCCACCCGTCCCCGATGTCGATGATGCCGGCATTCTCCCCCGGCCCCTGCAACACGAGCTTGCTGCGGGTGGGCAGCCGCTTCAGGTGTACACGCGATGACTTGTAGGAGCAGTGCTCGCTCCACATCACGCTGAAGATTCCAAGCTCAGTCAGAGTAGGCGCACGCCCGCCGAGCAACTGCTCGATTTTGAGGTGCTCCTCCGGCGTCAAGCCGTGCTCCCGGATAAGCTCCGGAGTGATGGCAGGGTTCTGGGGCTGGGTCATGAGTGGAAGCAATATTGTAGAACAGTAGTTGCTCAGTCGTCCCCAAATCGTAGAGATCCCCGCACCTTGCCGATGGAGCAACGGGCGTCCCGCCCGTTCGCCCGAGGGCGAAGCTGGTTCGCCAGCGACCAACGACATCCAACTCCACAGACGACTGTTAACTGCTTTCCCTATACTGATGTCCGCATGAAATCCGTCATCGTCGGCACTGCCGGACATATCGATCATGGCAAGACGGCGCTGGTCAAGGTGCTGACCGGCATCGATGCCGACCGCCTCGAAGAAGAAAAGCGGCGCGGTATCACCATCGACATTGGGTTCGCGCATCTCGAACTTCCCGCGCCCGGTGGCGAGGCGCTTCGTCTCGGTTTCGTCGATGTTCCGGGCCACGAGCGCTTCGTGCGCAACATGCTGGCGGGTGTAGGCGGCATCGATCTGGTGTTGCTAGTGATCGCCGCCGACGAGGGGATCAAGCCGCAAACCCGCGAGCACTTCGACATCTGTCGCCTGCTGGCTGTTCGGCGGGGCATCACGGTGCTCACGAAAGCTGACGCGGTTGATCCCGAGACGCTCGACGTCGTGCGTTTGGAAGTAGAGGAATTTCTGCGCGGGTCGTTTCTGGACTCGGCTCACGCGCCGATCGTGGCCGTGAGTTCGCTCACTGGGGCCGGCCTCGACGATCTAAAGCGCGCGCTGGCGAAAGTTGCTGCCGAAGTTCCTGCGAAGGACTCGACGGCCCTCGCGCGTCTTCCTATCGATCGAGTATTCACGATGAAGGGCTTCGGCACGGTGGTGACCGGGACACTGATCGCAGGCACGATCCGCAAGGAAGACGATTTGGAAGTTTTTCCAACGGGAAAGCGCGTGCGCGTCCGTGGGGTGCAGGTGCACGGCGAAGCCGCGGACCAAGCCATCGCCGGCCAGCGCACCGCATTGAATCTTGCCGGGGCCGCCGTGGAAGATCTGGCACGCGGGATGACCCTCGCTCCGCCCGAGACCTTCCTCTCAACAAAGAGGATGGATGTCTCGCTGTCCCTGCTGCCTTCCGCAAAGCCGTTGAAGGATCGCGCCCGCGTTCATGTCCATGCGTACACGTTCGAAGCGGTCGCCGAAGTCGCGCTCTACGAGCCGAAAGCAATGAAGCCTGGAGAAAGTGCGTATGCACAGTTGCGCCTGAACGAACCCACGCTCCTGTTGCCAGGGGATCGCTTCATCGTGCGCCAGTTCTCTCCGGTGATCACAATCGGCGGTGGCGTGGTGCTGGACGCGACGCCAATGCAGCGAACCCGCAAGGAGGCCTTGCTGCCGTTTCTAAAGGTACTGGATGGCGGCAACCGGGAGCCAGTTGTTCGAACACGCATTGCCCGGCGCGGGCACGAAGGACTATCGTCCGCGGAGCTTATTGCCGAAACCGGATGGGGCCGAACGACCTTGGTCAATCTGCTGGCAGACCACGTTAGTCGAGGAAGAGTATTCATTCTTGGAGAGAGGTATGTCCATGGGCCGGCCATCGAAGGGCTGAAGCTGTACCTTCTAGGCACGGTTGAGGATTTTCACAAACAGAATCCGCTCGTGCCCGGAATGAGCCGGGAAGAACTACGTGAGACGGTCCGAGCATCGGCGGGCGTGTGTGCGACGGCTGTGGAACTGCTTGTGCGTGAGAAGAAACTCGAACTCGCCGGCGACCTCGTCCGCCTCCCCGGCCGCGGGGTCGTGATGAAAGATGAGGAAGCCGAATCGAAGAAGACCATCGAGCAGGCCTTCGCATCGGCCGGATTGCAGGTACCTGCTCTCTACACTGTGCTGGCGGGTTTGAAAGTCGACAAGGCGCGCGCCCAGAAGATCGTTACGCTGCTCTTGCGCGACAAGGTCCTTGTGAAAATTTCCGATGAGCTCGTATTTCATCAATCGGCCCTGGCAAGTCTGCGCGGACAGTTAACGACTTACAAAACAAAATCCCCGCCCGGCACCGTAGCCCGCATCGACGTTGCGAAGTTCAAAGAAATGACCGGCGTGAGCCGCAAGTACGCAATTCCGCTGCTCGAGTATCTCGACCGGGAGCGAGTCACGAAGCGCGTGGGGGACGAACGGGTGATCCTGTGATCAGTGGCCGAAAAAAGTAGCGCCGGCATCTTGCCGGCAGTCCGGAAAGCATCCTGCTCCCAGCCGCGGGCGAAGCCACCTCTTCCCGGTGAAAAGAACGGCGTACACTCTCAGCGGACTATCAGCTCCGTGACCAGCATCCCCTATCCCCGCGGAACGCTCTGTGCGGATCTAGGTCTGTTCGCGGTGCTGGCCTACTACCTGCGCCGGGAGCATACGAGGGCACGGGTCAGCATCGCTCCGTTACCTGACGAGTACCCGATCACCGACAGCCGATATTGGAGGAATCGTCGCGATGTGCTCGTGGGTGCGTTTTTGTCGGCGCTCTTTCTCGCCATTGCCAGCGGAGCAGACTTGAGACCGCCTGATCCCGTCGACTGGGGATTGCACATTCTTGGCGTGTTTATGGCAGCGGCAGCCTTTGGCACTTTGCTTCTTGGTTGCATTTTCCTGTGGCATCACTGGACAGAAGCAATCTCAGATCTTCGCGAGCGCCCTCCGGATCTGTTCCGTCAATTTACTCGAAAGCCAGAAGATTCCGAGCGCGAGCAACTGGCGCCTATGCGCGCCAGCCTGCTGCTGAAAAGCCTGCTTGGCTTTTGTGCAATTCTGCTGGCGTCATGGGTGGCGATGCGTTTCGGTATCCTGCCCGAGCGCCTGCTGGAGAATCCCTTGCTGGGAGCGATCTATAACGACATCCTTTGGTTTTTCTTCCTCACGTTTGTGGTCGTGTTGTGGACGACTCGAAGCCGTATCGCTGCGGTCCTTCGCATCTGTGTTCTCCTGATCTTCTCGCTCATCATTGGGTCCGCGACGGTCTTTTTCGTCTACTGGATCGCCTCGGAGTCCGCACCCGCCATCGTGGCATTCTGCGCGGGGATCGTCGTCGTGAATTTCGTTTTCTACTACCGATTGGAGCGCAGCGTAGCTTCAGCGCTACATGCGGCATCGACACTTGAGTAACAACTTAGTGCCTGAAAATTTTGCCTGGTTCGCACTGTGCTTCTCCTTCATCCAACAATTGGAGGCTACCTTCATGCCCCGCATTCGCGGCGCCGACCCATCGGAGCAGGGCTTTCTGAGCGGTTTGTTCACCCGAATCGTCTACGCGCTCACCAAGCGTAAGCTGGGGCGCGTGGTCATGCCGGTACAGGTGACGGCGCATCACCCGGCAATTCTCTGGGGATACGGGCAGATGGAGCAATCGCTTCTGTCCAGCCATCGCGTCGATGGGGCTCTGAAGGAGCTTGCGACTCTGCGGGTCGCGACGCTGGTGGGCTGTCTGTTTTGAATCGACATCGGGTCTGCCGTCGGCAGACAGAACGGCATCTCGCAGGAAAAGATTGCGGACCTTCACGACTATCAGGGCAGCAGCCTGTTCTCGCAGACCGAGAAGATTGTCCTCGCCTATGCCGATGCAATGACGCACACGCCAGCCGAAATTCCCGAGACTCTGTTGGCCGAGCTTCACGCCGAGTTCAATGAAGTGCAACTGGTGGAACTCACTGCCAACATCGCCTGGGAAAATTACCGGGCACGGTTCAATCACGCGTTCGGTCTCGAAGCCGAGGGCTTCAGCGAAGGGGCGTTCTGTGCGATGCCAGCGGGAGCGAATAGACCCCGTTGACCATAGGGAATACTTAGAAAACATAAAGTATCGACACGCCGCACCGGATACGTCCGTGACACTCCGCTCCGACCGGTTGTGTTTAAATTTCTCCTCCCATGAGACCCCTCGAACTTCCTGATGGTGAATTCCGCCGGCTGGCTGATGAAGTCGTGAATCTCTCCGCAGAGTACTTCGCCACGCTGGATTCGCGTTCCACGTTTCCTGAAACCAGCGGCGCCGAATCGGAACGGCTGTTCGAGCTGCCGCTACCGGAGCACGGCCTGGGCGCGAAAGCGCTCGTTGCCCTGCGTGACGTGATGGAACACGGGCGCGTTCAGAACGGGCGCTTCTTCGGATACGTGCAAGGCCCGGGCGAGCCTGTCGCTGCGCTGGGCGACCTGTTCGCCTCGGTGCTGAACCAGAACATGACGGCGTGGCGCTCCTCCCCCTCGGGCATCACCATCGAGCGCACGGTGGTGCGCTGGCTCGCCGAAGCAGTCGGCTGCAAAGGCTTCTACGGGACGCTCACCGGCGGCGGATCTCCCGCGAACCTGATGGGCCTCGCCATGGCCCGCGAAGCGAAGACACCGGGAAACGAGCACGGTTTGTGGGGTGCGAGCGCCGGCGTGATCTACGCCTCCGAGCAGGTGCACATGGCTGTGCCGAAGGCCGTGGCCATGCTCGGAATCGGCCGCGATCATCTGCGCTACATTCCCTGCGACGCCGCCTACCGCATGATCCCCGCTGAGTTGAAACGGGCCGTCCGCGAGGACGAAGCCAAAGGACGAACGCCGATTGCCGTGGTTGCTTCGGCCGGAACCGTGAACACGGGCGCGATCGATCCGTTGCGCGAGATCGCCGCAATTGCCCGCGTGCACAAGATCTGGCTGCACGTCGACGGGGCTTACGGAGCATTGGCCGCCATCGCCGCTCCCGAGAAGTTCGACGGCATCGAACTGGTGGACTCGCTCTCGCTCGATCCGCACAAATGGCTCTATCAGCCTCTCGACTGTGGATGTCTTCTGTATCGCGATATCGACAACGCGCGCAAGACATTCATGTACACGGGATCGTACGCGAAGCAGCTCAGCAGCGATCCGATTGAAGGGTTCGCATTTTTCGAGGAGTCGATGGAGTTGTCGCGCCGCTGTCGGGCGCTGAAGCTGTGGCTTTCGTTGCGCTATCACGGCCTGGACAGTTTCAGGGCGGCGATTCAGCGGGATCTCGAGCATGCACAGCGCCTGGCGCAGGCTGTCGACGCCGCACCTGAATTAGAGCGCCTTGCTGAAGTTGCGTTAAGTGCGGTGTGTTTCCGGCACATCGTTCGCCCGGACGCATCCGAGGAAGAGCGCAACGCATTCAACCTGGCACTCCTCAAGCGCATGATCCGGCGCGGCAAGGTCTACCTGTCGAACGCAGAACTAAAAGGCAAGTTTTGCTTGCGCGCCTGCATCGTGAATCATCTGACGAAAGATTCCGACATAGACGCTGTGGTGAGCGAGGTCCTGGAGACGGCGCGGGAACTACAATCGTGATTCGCGTCGGGCGAATAACATTGCAGCCCAACAAGAGAAACGCCCGCAAGCCTAACAATATTTCGCCGGAGTCGTCGAAAGGCCTCTGTGCTCCTCCGTGTCTCTGTGGTTAAAGCTTTTGCCTCTTGCAGCGCTTTCCAATCTTCCGGCGTTACGCCCGTTCGCTTCGACGAAGCTAAGTGATGCTGCAGGCAATAGTGGCACTGGTTGATCATCGAGACGCGAATGTAGATCAGTTCATAGAGCTTGCGGTCGAGCGAGCGACCCGCGCTCGCATAAAAGCCCAAACAGTTCTTTAGCATGTCGGGACGCTGTGCAATCGCCTTCTGCGCATTGCCGGGCTTGCCTTTGAACTTCTGTCGTAGATTTCTTTCACTTCCGGGGGAGCCTGATCGGGCTCAATGAGTGCGATGCGTGCCATGAATTGGCCTCCGTTCGTTCGTTATAATACGCGGACGGGCTCTTTTCCTCGCGATCTGACTGGACTTTCCCGCTGACATGCTTCGCATTCGCGCCGCCACCGTTGAAGATGTGCCCGCGATCCGGCAGATGATCGTGGAGTTCGCGACCTTCGAGCGGCTGGCGCAGTACATCACCGTCACCGAAGAGTCGATTCGTCGCGACGGCTTCGGCTCCAATCCGCGCTTTCACACCTTGCTACCGGAATGGGATGGCAAGCTAGCTGGCTACGTCATCTACTTTCCGTTCTATAGCAGTTTCCAGGGTCCGGGATTGTTTCTGGAAGATATCTACGTGCGCGAAGAATTTCGCGGTAAAGGGATCGGCAAGCTTCTAATGGCTGAGGTCGCGGCCATTGCTCTGCGGGAGGGCTTCGGCGCGATGCGCTGGGAGGTGCTCGACTGGAACCAGCCAGCCATCGGTTTCTACAAAAAGCTGGGCGCAGAACTTTTTGATGACTGGAGAGAAATGATTCTCGACGGAGACGCCTTGCGCCGGCTGGCGGAAGGTGCGGCGCGATGACGGCAGTGCGCGTTATCGGTGCGGGATTAGCCGGCTCGGAAGCCGCGTGGCAGTGCGCGCGACGCGGAATCGCTGTCGAGTTATGCGAAATGCGGCCCGTGCGCTCCACCCCCGCGCATCAAACCGGAGAGTTCGCGGAATTGGTGTGCTCGAATTCGCTGAAGTCCGACAGCGAGAACACGGCGCCCTGGCTGCTGAAAGAAGAAATGCGCCGTGCGGGTTCGTTGTTGCTCGAGATCGCGCGCGCCAGCGCTGTGCCAGCCGGTCACGCGCTGGCGGTGGATCGCACTGTGTTTTCGGCGAATGTGACTGAAGCGGTATCACGAGAACCCCTCATCACCGTTCGGCGCGAGGAGATCGCGGCTGTCGACCCGAATCAGATCACCGTGATTGCCACCGGGCCTTTGACCTCCGATTCTCTGGCCGCCGAGATCGGGCGACTGGGCGACAGTGCCAACGATGCTGACGGTTCGCGGACAGGAGTGTTCGCGCCACACCGGCTCTTCTTCTACGATTCGATCAGTCCCATCGTTGAGGCCGACTCGATCGACATGGAAAAGGTCTACCTGGCCGCGCGCTACGACAAAGGGACAGCGGACTACATCAACTGCCCCATGTCGAAGGAAGAATACGACCGCTTCTACGACGCGCTAGTGGCGGCCGAGTCCGTCGAGGAACGCGATTGGGAGAAGCTGAACTACTTCGAAAGCTGCCTGCCTATCGAGGAGATCGCGCGCCGTGGGCGCGATACCTTACGCTTTGGTCCCATGAAGCCGGTGGGCCTGCGCGATCCACGAACTGGCAGGCAGCCGCACGCGGTGGTGCAGTTGCGCCAGGAAAACCTGCGTGCCGATTCCTACAACCTCGTCGGCTTTCAGAATCATTTGAAGTTCGGCGACCAGGCGCGCGTGCTGCGCATGATTCCTGGGCTCGAGAATGCGCGCTTCTTGCGCTACGGCCAGATTCACCGCAATACGTACATCAACGGTCCCACATTGCTGCGCGATACGCTGCAGATGAAAGCGCATCCGCGCGTTCTTTTTGCCGGACAGATTTGCGGAGTCGAGGGATACGTCGAGTCGATCGCCACAGGGTTGATGGCGGGCGTTCACGCTGCGTCGCTCGTAGCGGGAGCGGATCCGGTTGCCCCGCCACGGGCTTCGGCGTTCGGATCGTTGATGCATTATGTGACCCAGGCCGATCCTCGTAACTTCCAGCCAGCGAACATCACTTTCGATTTGCTGCCTGAGCTCGAGAAACGCATGCGCGATCGGAAGGAACGTCATCGCTTGCAGTGTGAGGCGGCTTTGCTGGCCTTTGATAGGTGGGTGGAAAAGATTAGCGCCGTGGCCGCATAGCGGCCGGCGAAGAGTCTTTAGCGCAGAGAACGCTAAGAGAATCAAATGCCCCCCAAGCGGAGCTTGGACGGGGCACCCTCCTAATTTTCCAAGACGGCCAAATCGAGTTCCTGCAGGCGCGCAGAGTCGCCGATAATTTCAACCTCCCTGATCCGTCCTTCCTTGATCGTTAAGCGCAGTACGCGCGAGAGGTGTCCTTGGGGCGCGAGCACGGCGCCTACCGTTCCATCCACCAGCACTGGACGCACGAAGCGCGCACCGCGCGAAAACGCGATGGCATTCTTTGCCCAGCTGGCTGCGCCGCGGATTTCGCGTGCAGCACCGGGAGCGGCTGCCGCTTCATCGATGTGGACAAGGACATCTGGATCGAGCACCGCTACCAATCCTTCGAAGTCACCCGCGCGCAACGCGACTAAGAATTTGTCGACGACGTCTCTTTGTTGGTGCAGTTCTGCGTCCGGCACGCGCCCGCCACCTTGCACGCGCCGACGGGCGCGGCTGGCGAGCTGGCGCGTGGCTTCCTCTGTGCGACCGACGATGCGAGCGATTTCGTCGAATGGCACTGCGAACAGATCGTGCAGAACAAAGGCGAGTCGTTCGGCAGGCGAGAGACGATCGAGGACGACGAGAAGTGCGAGGCCGACCGAGTCGGCGAGCACGGCTTCCTGTTCCGGATCGGGCGTCGCGGTTTTCGCAGGGGGCTCGACGATTTCTGTGTCCAGAGATTCCTCGCGGCGCGAGGTCCGGGAACGCAGCATGTCGAGGCAAATGCGAGCCACAACCGTTGTCAGCCATCCTCCGAGATGGTCGATCGTGCTCGTGTCCGAGCGTCCGAGGCGCAGCCAGGTTTCCTGGATTGCGTCGTCCGCTTCGCTGAGCGAGCCCAGCATCCGGTACGCAACCGCACGCAGGTGTCCCCGGTTCTGTTCGAAACGTTCTGCCAGCCAGTCCTGATCGTTCATTGCAGATCGTGCCTCACTTCTCACAGGTATGACGAGTGGGACGCGCCTCCTGTGACGGATGCCTCCAACTATTTTTGATGACGGAACCCGCTCCCCGGCAGCATTTATGCGGCGAACGCACCAACTACGTTCGCCACCGCGCATGCCCTTAATGTCTTCGGAGATTACGGGGTTCGATAGTGCCCAAATTCCTTTGCAGAATTCTTTCCAGCCTGTCACACGCAGCCGCTCGCATACGTCATGGTAATGACGAACAAAACCAAATCGATTAAAGGAGATTCCTTGTGCAATCCAGACTAAAAAATCCCGCCCTCCTCAATCCTGAAGCGATGCAGGCGTTGTACGCGCTCGCCCAATCGGCGGAGAACAAAGGTGTGCCCGAGAAAACGATTGGGCTGGTGCATCTGCGCGCCAGCCAGATCAACGGCTGCGGCGTATGCGTTGACATGCATTGGCGGATGGTCCGCAAGCTGGGCGAAACAGATGAGCGCCTGTTTGCCGTGTCTGCGTGGCGAGAGACTCCGTACTTCACCGATGCGGAGCGAGCGGCGCTGGCACTGACCGAAGCCGTAACGCGAATGAGCGACCGCCCGGATCCGGTTCCGGACGATCTTTGGGAAGAAGCGGCCCGCCACTACGACGAGCGGGCGCTGGCAGCGCTGGTGATTGCCATTGCGACCATCAACGTTTGGAATCGTCTCAACGTCAGCACTCGCCAGATTGCCGGCGAGTGGATCAAGTCAGCGGAAGGGAAAGCAGCGCTGGAAAAGAGAAAAGAGGAAAGAGAACTGGTCGCGCCGTGATGACTAGGGCAGACGAGTGAGCGGCGGGTCGAGAGTGTGCATGTGGAGAGAGGTGTCGAGCGCGTCGCATCGAGCCTATTGCTCATACGGCTATGGGAAGGGCCCGACTTTAGTCGGGCCGAAAACTAGGAGAGACTCAACGGTTTTAGCCGCTGGGGTGAGCTGTTCTGGACCGTCGTGTCCTGAAAAAGCTCTCCTCAGGCGCTAAAGCGCATATCTCTTCGCGGCTGGTGGCACGACTGAAGTCGTGCCTTCCCTAGCTTCTTAGGCGGCGAGGGCGAGATGCCCTCGCGACCGCCGGCAGGATCCCGGCGGTACGAGACGAGTCTCTACTCCACGCTATTGGTCCCGATGGGCTGGTACCGGTACTGCTTGCCGTCCCAGAACACCACCGAGTCGCCCGCGCTCGCGTCAGCTTCCACGGCGAAGATCGCGTTCACCTGTCGCTTGCGCAGCTGCAGTTTCTTCACAGCGATCCGTTTCAGCGGCAGATTGATGATCACGTACTTCGCCTTCGGGGTGTCCGAGCGCCAGGCCTCCGCGCCGGCCCCATGAATTACGAGGATCACGAGATTTCTCTCCACGGGGTCTTCCGATCCAAAAGTCGCCGTAAGTTTCGGATCGCCGTAGCCGTAAAAGCTGTAGTAAGGATCGACCACTCGGTAGCCGTGCTCGGCTGCATCGAGCATCGGTTTCTTGCTGCGCGCCACCATAACCATGTCATCCACGCCATCGCCATCGATGTCTCGAACATAAGGCTGCGAGATCTCCGCCAGCGAGAACTCTTCCCCGAACTGTTTATGGACGAAGGCCAGGTCAACCGTGGGGGCGGGAGTGCTAATCGGCGGGGCCGGAGCGGCTGGCGAAGCGGAATTCTGTGCGTGCAGCGAGACGACAGCGAAGCCGAGGGTCACAACCGCGAAACAAGCGAACTTCTGAAAAGACGACATACCTCACTTTAGATGTGCGCCGCCGCCGGAACTAGATCACGGCTAGGTACGTCAGGACGTGTCCCTCCGGGTTACCCACGAAAATGCTCCCAACCTTGCGGCTTCAGAGCCTGGATCGCCCCGGTACTTCCCCGCAAGACGACTCGCTTTGCGCGCGTAATGCAGCCGATGGCCGTCACGGAAACGCCGGCGATACTGGCGGGAACGCGCTTACGGGCCGGTGCCGTGAAAAGCAACTCGTAGTCCTCGCCACCGTGGAGCGCGAGCGTCAGATCGACGCGTTCCCGCTCGCGTCCGACGCGTGCACGGGGAATATCGTCTGCCACAATCTCGGCCCCCACGCCCGACTCCTTGCAGATATGGCCGAGATCAGTCGACAGTCCGTCACTCAAATCGATCATGCCAGTCGCAATTTCGCGCGAGCGCAGAAACTCGCCCACGGCAAGACGCGGCACGGGATGAAAGTGGCGCGGAAAATCCTGGGCATGTGGTTTCCGGCCGGCAAAGAAATCCTTGAGCGCGGCGGAGCCCCCGCCCAACTCGCCCGTGACATAAACGCGGTCCCCCGGCCTGGCGCCTGAGCGCAGAACGGCTGTCCCCTTCGGAACCGTACCTAGCACCACGATGTCCGCCAGAATTCCCTGCGGCGATTGAGCAGTATCGCCTCCTGCCAGCGGCGCGCTGCACTCACGAGCCAAGGCCAGCAGGCCTCGCATGAAACCATCCACCCACTTCTGCGGAAGCTTGCCGGGCAACGCGACGGAAAGGAATACGGCGAGAGGCTCTCCCCCCATCGCGGCGATGTCACTCAGGCCGCGGGTCAGGCAGCGCCGGCCGACCACCTCCGGCGAATGCCACTCCCGCCGAAAGTGAATGCCCTCCAACGTGAAATCAGTGGTGACCAGGATTTCATGCCCCCGCGGCGGCCGGAGGACAGCACAGTCGTCGCCGATCCCGACCCGGACCGACTTTCCCGAGGCCCGTACAGCACGGCGAATGCCCTGAATCAAGCTTTTTTCTGGAAGAGGCATCGCGATCAATATATCCATTTCGCCGGAAAGCCGAAAAACGCTTACACAGGTCCTTCTCGGAACGTTCACAAACTGATTCGTGCGAAAGCCGGGCCAAACGGCCCGTTCCGACCAGTCCCGCACAAAACTAGTAACCCGTACCTCAGGCCATGCGGCCTACCCGGCCTTGGTAACCACTTCTAAGGGGTTTCCGCGTTGACACCGAGGAACCCAGTTTGTTAACGTTTGGAAGCTGTTTCCAACACCTTTGGCCGACCTAAGTGCTGTATCCGGTTTGGATTGCAGACACTGAAAGTCTAAGGCCTTACCCGGTTCCGGTAGGTAGTGAGCACGAATCAGCAACCCCGCGTGGGGCGTAGCTCGGGAATCGGGATGCTGCGCGGGCTCCTGTAACCGCAGGCCGCCCGAGCATGGTTCTTAGATTTCATCGACGGAAAGGAATTCTTGCGCAAACGCTTCTACATTCTGTTCGTGGCGCGTGACGACGACGGACAACTGCGCAAGATTCCCATCCCTGTCCACTATCTGTACATTTTCGTGGTAGGCGCTGCAATCGGCTTCCTGAGCTTGACCGGGATTGCGAGTTCGTACGCGCGGATGCTGCTGAAGGTTTCCAGCTACAACCAGCTGCGCACCGAAAAGGAAGACCTGAAGACGCGCTACTCGCGCCTGGAGCAGGTCGCGAAAGAACGCGATGTCCAGGTCGCCTCGCTGGGATCACTGGCAAGTGAAGTTTCCTCGCTCTACGGGTTGAAATCCGACCCGACGCTGGTCACCGGCGCCGATGAGCAACTGCGCACGTCAGAGGTGAATTCGTCCCTCGATCAGCTTTACGCTTTGAAGAATTCGGCTCTCTCGGGAGCGACCACCACCGGCCTGTCGCTGGGCCTTACACGTAACGCGACGACGGCTGATTGGCTGCGCGCCAACCAGGCGCCCAATCTGTGGCCGGTCGAAGGCCCGGTCACCGGATCGTTTGGCGAACGCATCGATCCGTTCAACGGTGAGGGCGCGTTTCACACCGGGGTGGACATCGCCGCGATCGTGGGCCAGCCAGTAGTGGCTCCGGCTGACGGCCAGGTGAATTTCGCCGACTTTATGGGCGGCTATGGCCGTGCCGTGATGATCGATCACGGGCATGGCATCATCACGCGCTACGGACACTTGTCGGGCTTTGCTGTGAGTTCCGGCCAGCACGTCCGCCGCGGAGACATCATCGGCTACGTTGGCTTGAGCGGACGCAGCACCGGTCCCCACCTCCACTACGAAGTCCGCATCAACGACACCCCGGTCAATCCCTACAAGTACCTGCGCATCACCGTGGCCCACACGGGTGGATGGGCGGCAGGGTCGTAGTCGTCAGTCTTCAGTGAATCCCTAGTGCTCTCCATTCGTCATCCCCGTCTCGGCACTCCTTCAACAAAAGCTGTTGCCAACATTTCGGGGCCAGGCTGTGCCGTCCGTAGGCAGTTGCCACGGGCATGGGGATTCATAGAGCATTTGGAAGAACGGAGAACTGAGAACTGAGAACTGAAAGCTGACACCGCTTCGCCGAAGACTGACGACTAGAGACTGGCGACTATTGTCTCAGCCCCATCCAGCGTTCGGAGACAACGAGGGAATTACCAGGGTTCTGCGGGTCGTATTTCACCGAAGTGGGCAGGCCCAGCCGGCAGGAGTGCAGGTTGACCCACTGGCGCAGGTAGGTGATGTCCTGCGAGGCCTCGTACGAGACGCCCGCGACGTCGTATTGGAAAATCAGCATGGTGGAGGTGTGGCGGCCGTCGAAGGGCAGTTCCTGCACGTCGATGACGGTGCCGTCCGTGATGCGGCCCACAGTGTCAAGCCACTCGCGGCGCTTACGCTCGAGTTCTTCGGGAGTCTTGGGCTTACGTCGCAACAAAAAATACATGCTGGACGCGATGGCCGCGCCGCCCAGAACCAGACTATAAATGCGAAAAGGATTCATGACTGAACGGAAGGGACTGCCGAACTTCCCGACAGAACAGGATAAGCCCGAAACGTAAATCGCGGAAGAGCCGCGCAGGTTACGAACGGGCAAGGCCGCGAGAAACCAAGTCGTCAGTCGCTAGTCTTCAGCAAAACACGACCATTCATCACCGCGAGCACAGAGAAGCACAGGCCAAGAACCTCTGGGCTCCTCTGCGTTCTCTGTGGTTAAAGGTTTTGGTTGCGTGCAAGAGTGCTGCTTATTCATCGGCGATTGGGTTCCGCAGCGTGCCGATGCCTTCCACAGAGACCTCCACCTCGTCCCCAGCCACGACCGGCCCAACGCCCTTCGGCGTTCCCGTCGCAATCAGGTCGCCGGGCAGCAGCGTCATCACCTGCGAGATGTAGCGCATCACGACGTCGAGCGGGAAGATGAAGTCGCGCGTATTGCCATCCTGGCGCACCTCGCCGCCCACCGTGGTTTTCACCCCCACGCCCGCCCACGGATCGATCTCGTCGGTCACCACCGGGCCCACCGGGCAGAAGGTGTCGAAGCCCTTGGCGCGTGTCCACTGACCGTCTTTGTCCTGCAAGTCGCGCGCGGTGAAGTCGTTCACGCAGGTGTAGCCGAGAATGTACGGGCGCACGTCGTCGCTCTCGCCCAGTTTGTAGCAGGGCTTGCTGATCACGACGCCTAGTTCGCCCTCGTAGTCGGTGCGCTCGGAAATCCGCGGCCGTCGGATCGTGCCTCCCGGCGAGTTCAGCGCGGTAGTCGGCTTGAAAAAGATCAAAGGCTCGGTCGGGACGGCGTGGCCCAGTTCAGCAGCGTGTTCGCGATAGTTTCTTCCCACGCACACGATTTTCGACGGGCGAACCGGAACCGTGAGATCCGCTTCGGCCAGAGGAATATGGTCTGTACGCTTGGTGCGCAGGTCGTCCATGTCGCCGCCGACCTCCTCCGGAGGAGTCACGAGCAGGCGTGTGATTTCCTCGCGTCCCGCAACCGATTCGACCAGGCCGTACTGAGCGTCACCGTTCCACTGAAAGCGGCAATATTTCATAAGACATTTATCTAAACACAATCCGGGCGCAGGAAGTGCGAGGGAATTCGCGATCTGCATGGAAATATTACGTAAAGATATTAAGACTCAGGGCTGCGGGACGCTCTCGCTGGCCTCTTCGGAATGTGCGCTCTCGTTCCCCCGCTCATCCACGGCCGATACGGAATACTTGTAAGTCTTGCCGGCAGCCACGTTCGAGTCGCGGAACGCCGGCGTCTTCACAAGTTCGCTGTTGATTCGGGTGGGGTTGCCATCGTCTTCCCAGCGGTAGACGTTATATCCGGCCAGGTCCGCGTCGCTGTCCGGCGCCCAGAGCAAGTCAATGAACGGTGGCTGGCCCGGTCCGGAGAACACAGCCTGCAAGCCTGTGGGGACGGCGGGCGGGTAAACATCTTTGGTGAAGACTTTCTGTGCGGGAGAATCGTCGCCTTCGGCGCTGGCGACGTCCACGCATTCGATGCCTTTCGCGCTGTCGCTGCCAGGCGGCGTTTGGGGGCAGGGATGCATCTTCGGCTGAAGGTCAACTTGGCTGACAACCGAGATGCGGTATTCATACGGCTTCTGCCACTCGATGGTCTGGTCCAGGTAGCGATCGTCTGGGCAGGTCACGTCCGCGACTTTCACTTCCGCATTCGTGTCGGCCGACTTGCGATATATCCGGTTAACGTAACGCGCCCCATAGGTATTGGCCGGTGGCGTTGCGCAATCCCAACTGAGAACGACTCCCTTGGCGGCGACCTCCGCGCGGAAATTAGTAGGCGGCGGGAAGGTGGGCACCAGCGCGACCTGCACCTGGTTCGACAGTCCCGCGCTGCGCGCGTGGAGATTCATCGCTTCGACCGTGTAGCCGGCGAACCGGCTAGGGTTCTGTTCTTCCAGTTCCTGCGGCAAAGTGTCGACGAAGGTTGCTTCCTGGTTCGCAGCCGATGCGGTCTTCGGCGGTGCAGCAACATTCCCGACCGGGGATCCGCACGACTTCATGGGAGACTCAAGGCTGCGGCAAATCCGAGTGGGACCGGGCTTGCGTACATTCTGCCGATCCACCGTCTGGACGGGCACCGACCAGTAGAGATAAACGCGATCGCCTTTCCGCACAGCCCGCAAATCGTTGGGAGGCTTGGGCAATTCAAGCGAAGGGGGCAGGGGCGCCTGCATGGATGCGCAGCCCGCAAGCAGAGCGGCCAGCGCCACAGCAACACTCGTACCAGCCAGATTGCGGGGGAATCTCATGCAGCGAACGATCAGCGTAACACGGGGCGGTCGTTGCTAACCGCTGGTCGTCAGTCGCCAGTCGTCAGCAAAACGAGGCCAACGCCGGAAGCGTTTGCACCGTAGATATTGCTTTCAGTTTTTCTTTGTGTCTCTGTGGTGAAAGGATTTCGCCTTGTCATCCCACCAACTCCTTCGCCGCTTCCCGGAACACCTTCGTATGCTGGTCGATGTCCTCCTTCGACGTCATCGGCGACATCAGCGCCATATTGTGAAACGGCGTAAGCAGGATGCCGCGATTCATGGCGTAGAGATGCATAAAGCGCTCCAGTTCGAAATCCATCGCGTCGTGCGCTTCAGTGCCGTTGCGGGGTGTCTTCGACGCAAACAGATACTCGGCGCGGCAGCCGAGGCGCGTCACGTTCCAGGGAAGTTCGAATTCCGAAATCACCTTGGCTACGCCATCAGTCCAGCGCTCGGCCATCGGGATCATGCGATCGAAGGCGTCTTTGGTGAGAACCTTGTGCAGCGTCGCCTTCATCGCCGCAAGCGAGAGGGCGTTGCCCGCCAGCGTGCCGCCAATGCCGCCCGTGTCGCAGTCTTCCAGGTTCTGGCGATCGGCAATGCACTGCGCGACCTCGGCCGTGAACCCATACGCAGCGCCGGGCACGCCTCCGGCGATCGGCTTGCCAAACACCAGAAAATCCGGCTCCAGGTTCTCGGCGCGGGTATAACCGCCCGGCCCGGCGCAGATGGTATGAGTCTCGTCGATGATCAGTAGCGTTCCGTGCTTGCGCGTGATCTCCCGTAGGGCGGCGTCGTACCCGGGATCGGGCAACACGATACCGACGTTTGTCAGCGCAGGCTCGGCCAGCACGCAGGCGATGTCTTCGTTCTTGAGCGCACCCTCAAGCGCGCTGAGATCGTTAAACTCCACCACCGCAGTCGTGACCGCTGGATCGACAGGAGGCCCGACATTTCCCCGGCGCGCCTTGGCAACTCCGTCCTGCAGCGTGATGAATGTTTCGTCCACCGTGCCGTGATAGCACCAGTTAAATACGAGAATCTTAGGGCGGCCAGTGATGTGCCGGGCCAGGCGAATCGAGAACCGGTTCGCGTCGGTGGCGGTCAGCGCGAACTGCCAGAAGGGCAGTCCAAAGCGCTGCTGCAGTTCCTCTCCCACGACGATGGCGTCTTCGCTGGGCAGCATGAGCGTAATCCCGCGTCGCGCCTGCTGCTCCACGGCCGTCACAGTAGCCGACGGCGAGTGCCCCGTCATGGCTCCGGTATCGCCGAGGCAAAGATCAATGTAGCGGTGTCCATCGACGTCGAAGAATTCGGCGCCCCGCGCCTCGCGCACGAACGGCGGAAAGGCGCCGGCCCATTTCGCCATCCAGTTCATGGGCACGCCCCCCAGCAGCGACTTGCGCGCACGCTCAAATAGCGCGGCCGACTTCGGCCGGTCAGCGATGAACTTCTTCTGTTCTCGTTCCATCAAGGACTGCAGGCGGGTGCGCTCGAGAGTTCGCATGAGGCCTCTGGGGTGTGGAGAAGGCAGTGTAGAGATTCGGGTGGGCGGATGTCTATAACGGCTTCTCTTGCAAGAGGGAGACCGCGACCTCAGGGCAACGAGGCAAAGGGAGAGAAAGCAAGGTCAGGCGGATATACGGAGAGGACTTTCAGGTTCCCATCTGGTGCAGTGACATCCTTGAGTTCCGGTTGCAGCTCCTTGATGGGCGTCATTGTGGAGTCGAGCAAGAAAAGGGAGAAACTGCTGTCAGAGACGACCATGCCGTGAGCATCGCTTTGAGGAATGTGGCTGAAGTCCGGAAGTTCGACGGTGAACGTTTCGTCGTCGGCGGGTGTTACGGTGCCT
Organism: Terriglobales bacterium; assembly: GCA_035652655.1. Lineage (GTDB taxonomy): Bacteria > Acidobacteriota > Terriglobia > Terriglobales > Acidobacteriaceae > Gp1-AA133. The sequence continues at coordinate 20,069 of DASRDJ010000205.1, read as the reverse complement.
ACACGGAATCCAGGGACCATGCAGTCGCCAAGTCCGAAAAATCCACATACCCAGCTGGCACCATACGTGATCGCGATATGGTGGGGCTTCTTTCTGACGGAGTCGTTCAGATGGAGCCGCCCCGTGAGCACGACGCTTGAGGGGACGAGGCACTCGTAGGTGAGTTCACGCTCAGCGGAGTGGAGCAAATCAAGATCGTAGGTCCGGAGTTCGCACCCTTTGGCCCATATCACACCTTTCATTCGTGTGGCTGCCAACTCCTTTGTCGACATTGGAAGCGTGTACACAAGTTTGTCTTCCCGTGGCTGGACTTGTGCACTGTGGCCACCAAAGGGACCTCCCAGGAAGTACACAATAACGACGGACTTAGCTGGCACGCTGGCAGGCAGGTGAACGCGGATGCGTTTTGAGGGAGCTGTCTGTTGTGCTGCTGCGAGAGTCGCGATCACAAGGAGGACGCACGAAAGCCGAGTCATGAGTCGCTATCTTACGATGAGCAAGGAAGGATGCCTTCGCGGACTGCTGGGCGGCACTCTTCGATGAGGGGCTTACGAGTTCAGCGCTTCCTTGCGAAGCTTGCGGCTCTCGGCCAGCAACGACATGGAGTGCATCAGGTTCTGCAGCGTGATGATGCCGACCAGGCGCTGGTCCTCAACCACCGGAATGATGCTGAGATTCCGCGAGTTTAACTTGCGGAAGGCCGACGCCAGCGACTCCTGCTTCGACGACACTTCGAAAATCCGATTCATCACCGACTGTACGTAGCCGTTACCCTCCATGCGAAGAGCTTCGAGGATGTTGGCTTTCGAAATCACACCCACCATGTCCCCACCACGCACCACAGGAAAATCGTCCTGCAAAGTGTGCACGGCCTTGTCGAGTGCGTCTTCCAGCGTGTCGGCCGGAGAGAGCGTCGCGAAGTCGGTGAGCATGACGTCTTCGAGGTGAACGGTCTCCAGAACTTTCTGGAATACCGCGGAGCGTTCTTCCACCTGCGCACCGATCAGCAGGAAAAATCCCAGGGTCACCAGCAGATAAATGTCCGGATAGCCGCCTTGAATAAACAGCAGCATGCCCACCACGATGACAAGCATGGCGAGAGCGTGCGCGATCGAGATCGCGCGACGCGTTGCGCTGGCCAGGTCGGTGTGGCGCGAAAACAAAGCGCGCAGCACGTGGCCGCCGTCCATGGGATAGGCGGGCAGCAGGTTGAAGAGTCCGAGGTACAGGTTGGCCCAGACCAGGCTGCGCAACAGGTGATTCGAGTGAACGTGCGGTATGGCCCAAAGCTGTGCTTCCGGAAATTTGCTGAGGGCGATGGCGGCGCCCGCGAGGGCAACGACGATGTTGATCAGCGGCCCGGCGAGGGCTATACGAACGTCGCGCTTCCATGTCGCCTGCCCGGTCGGTGCGGCCGGCTGAGAATCCTCCAGCAGAGTAATGCCGCCGATCGGCAGCAGGATGATTGCCTTGGGGTGCAGGCCTTCGCGCATCGCGACCAGCGCATGCCCGAGTTCGTGTAGTACAACCGCGCCGAAGATGATGCCCACCAGTGCCAGCACGCGACCGGGCGTACTGTTCGGCGTGCCGGCGGGTTTCGGCATCGACGACTCGGCCATCCAGATGAACGCCAAGAGGAACACGAACGTGAAGTGCACGCGCACTTCTACGCCGAACAACTTGCCAATCGGAATGGACCAATTTCTCATTCGACTCCGTCGCTGATTCGGCGTGTCGTCTTCGCTAACGACTAACGACTAGAAACTGGCGACTACCTCTATTCTATATAGTTAGATTCGTTTCGTGAGGGTCGCGGTTCGAATTTGCCGTGACGGAAGGACACACACTCTGAGAGTGATTGCGGGCCAGTACCGGAGCCGTCCACTCCGCTCCTTGCCGGGGCTCGATATCCGTCCCTCCGCCGACCGCCTGCGCGAAACGCTATTCAATGTGCTCACCGCGGGAAATCCCACAGCGCTGGAAGGCTCAGCCTGGGCCGACCTTTACGCCGGGACAGGCGCCGTAGGCATCGAGGCGCTCAGCCGAGGGGCTGCCAGTGTCTTATTCGTAGAGTCGGGACGCCCGTCCGTCCAATTAATTCAGGAGAATCTTCAATCCCTGAAGATCGACGCGGGCTTCGAGGTCGTTCAAGGCGACGTGGGCAAAGTACTGCGGAGGTGGCAGGAGCAATCCGCGACGTTCGACTACATCTTCCTCGACCCGCCGTATCGCTTGGAGAACGAATACCAAGACACGCTGGAATTCCTGGGACAGTCGGCACTATTAAAGCCGACCACAACGGTGATCGCGGAACACGCGAAGCACTTCGATCCGATGGAAGGGGTAGGAGATTTAAAGAAGTACCGCAAGCTAAAGCAAGGCGACGCAGCCCTAAGTTTCTATCGCAAACAGTAAGACCGGGAACGGCTCACGGCCTTCCGATTACTGAGAATTGCTCTACTCCCTACATCAAAAATTCCTGCGCCCGCGCCACGATCGGATGCTGCAACTCCTGCAGTTCATTCTTAACGCGATTCAGTCCGTAAACGCACTCCTCGAAATTGCGCGACAGATTGGCGAACAGCGGAGCCACCTTCGCATACTCGAAGTGCTCGAACTTCGAAACGATGTAGTAGCTCTCTTTGCCCGCCTTCATCCAGTCCACCAGGCTCTCGAGCCGCTGGCGGCGCAGACGGTACTGATTCACGCTCTCGGGAAACATGCCCGCAAAGAACAAGGTGAAGTCGCCGATGTGCTTGCGCACCTGGCGCTCGCGATCGAAAGAAGGGGCGGGACCATATACCGGATCCGACTCCAGCAGCATTTCGCCCACATCGTTCAGTGGACGATTCGCGCCATTGCGGATCTTGAACAATTGCTCAGCATCGCAGAACTCGGTGAGCAGCTGCGAGACGTAAGCAACCAGCTGCGGATCGCGGATGCCGATCTCTTCCGCGTAGTGACGTCCGACCAGGTCCGTGAAAAACTGCCGCAACGGATGCGATTCCGGTATCACGCTCATTGGGCCCCCACCATTCGCGACTCGCGCGAAGGTCTTGCGCTTTGACTGACTAATTAACCGACTTCATTTTCGCGCGCAAGTAACTTTTGTAAGCCACTCAAAAAACCGATCACTACTATTTAGAAACACGCAGCCCAAATCAGAGTTGTACGGCCTTCTCTTGGCACTCGCGCCTCGCGACTGCTAGTAACCCTCGCCAGCAACAGCAAGCGCTGCATTAGAATCATCGGCGAGGAGGAATTTCGCCTTGCCTAGCGGACGGAAAAACATTTCCAGCGGTACTCCTTGGGAACCGGTGGTTGGTTACTGTAGGGCAGTGCGGGTTGGACCTTACGTGCATGTAGCAGGCACCACCGCTACCGCCGCTGACGGCAGCATCGTGGGGCCGGGTGACGCCTACGCGCAGGCCATGCAGGTCCTGAAGAACATTCAATCCGCTCTCGAAAAAGCCGGATCCACCATGAAAGACGTAGTCCGTACGCGCATGTTCGTGACGAACATCGCGGACTGGGAAAAAATCGGTCGCGCGCACGGGGAATTTTTTCGCGACGTCCGCCCCGCGGCCACCATGGTCCAAGTCACAGCGCTGATCGATCCCAAAATGCTGGTAGAAATCGAAGCCGACGCCTACGTCGGAGAGTAAGAGTCGCATCACCACGGTCTTCAGGCCCAAGGGCTTCGTATCTGGGCGCGCGGCGCGCCGAAAATGCCGGCAAAATTGTTGCGGCTTTAGCCGCCGTCACGGAGCGCGCAAACAGCCTCCGTCTCTCTCTCCCTGAACCCGCCACAAACCCCACGCAATGCCCTCGCACTCGTCGTACAATCCCCCTCCCGGGAGATTCCCTGATGAAATCTGGAATGGCCGTCATCGCAGTCCTCGTCGCCTCGCTCTTCGCGCAAGAAAAGTCCGCTTCTGCTCCATCCGTCACGGTCATCCGCGCTGGCACACTCCTCGACGGCAAATCCGACACGCCGCGCCACAACCAGGTCATCATCATCAAAGGCAATCGCATCGAGAGTGTCGGCGACGTCTCCGCGCAGATTCCTGCCGGCGCCACCGTCATCGATCTTTCCAAGGCGACCGTCCTTCCCGGCCTTATCGATTCGCACACGCACATCTTCCTGCAAGGCGAAGACCCCGCCGAGGGCGGATACGACGCGAACATCCTGAAATATCCCGCCTCGCTCCGCGCCGCCCGCGCGACCGTTTCCGTGCGCCGCGCCCTGGAGCAAGGCTTCACCACCTTGCGCGATGTGGAGACCGAAGGCGCCGGCTACGGCGATGTCGGCATCAAGCAGGCCATCGAAGGCGGATACATCCCCGGGCCGCGCCTGTTCGTGGCAACGCGAGCCATCTCGACCACTGGCGGATACAACCTCGAAGGCTACGCACCCGAATTGATCATGCCGAAAGGAGCCCAGATCATCGACGGCCCTGTCGAGGCCCGCAAGGCGGCGCGCGAGCAACTCGATCACGGAGCCGACTGGATCAAGGTCTACATGACGCATCGCTCCTGGGTCGGCAAGAACGGAGAATTAGTCTCGCAACCCACCCTTACGCTCGAAGAACTCAAGGCCATCGTCGACGAAGCGCACGGCTGGGGCAAGAAAGTTGCCTGTCACGCGTACAGCGGTATCGGCCTGCAGCGCGCACTCGACGGCGGCTGCGACTCGATCGAGCATGGCCTGCAGATCACCGACACCCAGATCGCGCAGATGGTGAAGCAGGGAACGTGGTATTGCCCGACCATCGCCGTCTACTACACCGACTGGGCCGCCCCCGACACCGACGCGGGCAAGCGCGATCGCCTGCGCGCCTCCGTGCATGAAGAGAGCTTCCGCAAAGCGATGAAGGGCGGCGTGAAGATCGTCTTTGGCACCGATATCGGCGGCATTCCGTGGAACCAGCCGATCGCACAGGAATTTCCGCAGATGACGAAACTCGGCATGACCCCGGCCGACGCGCTGCGCAGCGCCACGTCGCGCGCCGCTGAGATGCTCGACATGACCGGCCAGATCGGCGTGGTCGCGCCCGGAGCCTACGCCGACGTGATCGCTGTCACAGCTGATCCACTACAAAACATCGAAGAACTCGGCCGCGTGCAATTCGTAATGAAAGACGGGCAGGTATTCAAGAATGAGGTGAAGTGACTAGAGGCTGTGGCGAACCCATCTCCGCCGGTGATGGCCTGCGGGTCGGTGCACCGCGCCTGTAGGTGTCACCGATCAGCCATCAGCGCAGCCGTGGCGTTTGAAAATAGCCTGGCGTTTTAGCGCCGGGTAAGAGCCGCACAAATGGTGGCGTCCCGGAGGGACGTTTGAAAGGTCTTCTCCGAACTATCCCCAGACGTACACGGGATCGTACTCTACTCCGTGCTTTTTCAGGAACGCGACGAACTCCTGCTGAAAGTCCCTTCTGCGGTGGTGTTCGTGCTGACCCTGGATATAAGCCACGGTACCCGGCTTCTGTGAGATTCCGATCGTGAAGGCGCCGTACCCTTCCTGCCAGGCAAATTCGTTCTTTACGGTTTCATTCATCCAATGAGACGAGGCCCCCTTTAACAATTGCAGTGCCTTAGCGAGCGGGATCGTGGCAGGCAACGAGAGCAAGACGTGCATGTGATCTTCGGTTCCTCCCACCACAAGTGCTTTAAGGCCGTTTTTACGCGCGATTCCGCCGACATAGGACCATAGATTGGGTTGGATTTCGTGGGGAATCAGTTTTCCTCGGTTCTTTGTTGAGAACACGCAGTGAATGAGCAGCACAGTGTAGGTGTGCGACATATGGATCTGAGTTAACAGAATAATTAAAGGTTAACTGCCAATCCGTTTCTGTGACGGCTGAACATCGCCGCCTCGAACGAAAGCGGTGTGCGCACTTTCAAGCGTTTCTCCGGGACGCCTGAGATGAGGTGACGTCCACCCGGCGCTGAAGCGCCGGGCTACTATCAAACTCCCTTGCAGGGCACCCTCCACGTTGTTCCACGGGGCTGTTTCCCCTTATCTCGGATTTCCTTGACATCCCGAATCGAAGGTTCATAATGCCGGGAATCTTTCTCGCGCCATCTCGGTCAGAGGTTTCTATGAATCTTTTGCAACTCTGCGATCCCGAAGTCGCCGCCATCCCCGCGGAAGCGACCGTGGCCGACGCCATCCACAAAATGCTCGACTACCACGTGGGCGCCGTGGGTGTCGTCGATCAGGAAGGCCGCGTGGCCGGCATCTTCACCGAGCGCGACGTGCTCCGGAAATTCTCATTGACCGGCCGTGCTCCCGAGTCCACTCCCGTGCGCGAACTCATGACCACGCCGGTCGAAATGGCAACCGAGCAAACCGGCCCCGGCGAAGCCATGGCCACCATGATCGAACGCCATTTCCGCCATTTGCCCGTGGTCGACAAGAACGGCAAGCTTCTCGGGATGCTTTCCATCCGCAACCTGCTCGAATGGCGCATCGACGCACTAACCCAGGAACTGGACTCGCTCGAGCAATACGTCAGCAACGACGGCCCGGGCGGCTAACCCGCGAAGCGACATCGAATTCGCAGCACGTCGAATTTGTAGCGCCGGCGTCCCGCAGGCAGTCGGGAGGGCGTCTCGCCCTCCCCATCGCAACTCCCACCAATGCCCGATCAATCCACAGCGAACAAAATGATAGCCGTCACGCGCATCGCAACCGGATTTCTCTTTCTCCTCTTCGGCGAATACAAAGTGGCCGGCCCAGCGTTCGCGCACGGTGACTTCCAGAAATATCTCGACGGATTCATTCAGACCGAAGCCGTCTCCTTCTATCGCCCAGTGCTCGTCCACATCGTCGCCCCGCGCGCCGTCTTCTTCGGATACGCAGTCGGAATTCTCGAACTCTGGATCGCCGCCTCGCTCATCCTCGGCATCTTTGTGCGTCCCACTTCCATCGTCGGCGCACTCTTCATGCTGAACATCACGCTCTCGACCTGGTGGGGCGCCGGGCACGGCGTCGCGTTGTGGCGCTACTTCGGTGCTGAACTCGATACCATTCCGCTTATCCTGCTGTTCGTCATCTTCTTTGCCAGCGACGCAGGCCAAGGCTGGGGAATCGACGGCGCGCTGCGCAAGCGGCTTTGAAACTCGCATTGATCTGACATTTCCGTTATCCTTGCGCCCGCGTTTTTCCAGGAAAATAAAAACATGCTGCTCACGTCCAAGCCCATTCTTTCTCTGAAGTTCGCTTCCCTTCTGCTGAGCACATCGGCTGTCCTCACTTCGCTGAGCATCGCGCAGGTAAGTCCCACTGCACCGGCGCACCGCGTGGTCATTCGCGCTGGCCGCGTGCTCGACGTCAAATCGGGCAATATGCTGAACAATCAGGCTATCGTCATCGAGGGCGACAAGATCGTGAGCATCGGTGCCGCTTCCGACACCAAACCGGACCCAAGCACGCAGGTCATCGATCTTCCCAACGCCACCGTTCTTCCGGGCCTCATCGACGCGCACACCCATCTCACTTTCGATCCGAAGACTCTCGGATACGAAGGTCTGGGCATTTCCACACCTCGCGAAGCACTCGTTGGCGCCCGCAATGCGCGCGTGACGCTGGAGGCAGGATTCACCACCGTGCGCAACGTTGGCGCCGGAGGCTACAGCGATATCGCCTTGCGCGACGCCATCAATGACGGCGATGTCCCCGGCCCGCGCATCGTGGCCAGCGGTCCGGCCCTCGGAATCACGGGCGGTCACTGCGACAACAATCTGCTGTCGCCGGAGTATCACTGGAGCGAGATCGGAGTCGCCGACGGCGTCGATGCGGTGCGCCACAAAGTGCGCGAGAACATCAAGTACGGCGCTGACGTGATCAAGATCTGCGCCACCGGTGGTGTCATGTCGAAGGGGGACGACCCGAACGCCTCGCAATACACGCGCGAAGAAATGAAGGCCATCGTCGAAGAGGCGCACCGCCTCGGCCGCAAGGTGGCCGCGCACGCGCACGGTGCCGAAGGCGTCAGCTGGGCATCGGACGCCGGCGTGGATTCGATCGAGCACGGTCACCTGATGGACGACAACTCGATCGCGACCCTGAAGAAGAACGGCACCTACATCGTGCCCACGCTGTACCTGATGGACTGGAACCGCGAGAATCTCGGCAAGCGTAACGCTCCTGAGTACATGGTGAAGAAGATGCAAGCCGTGTCGGCCGTCGGGCAGGCGAATCTCAAGAAAGCCTTCGCCGCCGGATTGAAAGTAGCCTTCGGTACCGACGCCGCCGTCTATCCGCACGGCCTCAACGCGCACGAGTTCGCCGTCTACGTTCGCCTGGGCATGACGCCGCTGCAAGCCATCCAGACTGCGACCGTCAATGCGTCGGACTTGCTGGGATGGTCCGCCAAGGTCGGCACGATCGAAGCCGGCAAGTGGGCCGACATCATCGCGGTTGACGGCGATCCGCTGAAAGACGTGACGACCCTGGAGCAGGTGAAGTTCGTCATGAAGGGCGGAGCGGTGGTGAATAACGCTTACGCGAAGTAGGATAGTCTGACGTCGTCAATGGACGATGGAGGGACGGGCGCCTCGCCCGTCCGGCGGGGGACGCCCACCGCTCCATCGAAGCAAATGCTCGGCGAAAACTCTAGCGCGGCGCGTGGCCGATCCCGCACTCCTTCCACAGTTTCTCCCACCACCACATTCCGGCTCTCGCCTTGATCGGCAGCGGATATCCCAGCTGATGCGCAAGCATGCAGATCTGGCCGCGGTGATGAGCGTCGTGCGTAATCATGTACGCAAACATTGCGGCCCCTGCAGGCCAGGGCTTTGCCCAACCGTCGCGGAGAAATTGCGGAACTCGGCTCTCCGGCCCGCTCAGGGCTTCTGCAAGCATTTCAGAGCAACGCAGGGCGCTTTCGGCTAGAGCCGCGGCTACCTGACGCTGCGTGCAGCGCGCGCGGTCGAGTTGCGTCGGCAACTTGATGTGCGGGGCTGACAGCCTCAGCCATTTGCGACGCATGTTGTGCATGTGGGAGAAGATCGCCGCAATCGTGCGCGCGTTCCGGCCCTCGGGCTTCGCTCGCCAGGCGCGCGGATCCAGATGCTCGAGGATGAGATGGTTCATCCGGTCGTTGACGGCATAGCTATCGAGCAGGCTCTCGCGAATCTCGGCAAGTCCATCATTGAATCGCTTCCGCATCGCAACTCCGCGAAGCCGCGGGCTCTCACTAAAGCGGCTTTCGTTCCGGAGAGATTGTCGGGTGCCCAGCTTGGAACGTCAATCAAGAGAGAGAGTTTTGTCCGACAGAAGTGTTCGACCCACATGGTGTGCTCCGAAACGATAAAGGCCGGCTGCGAAGCCGGCCTTCCAACAAATCTTTCACGCGAACAGAAACTACTTCTTGGGAGCGATCGCGTCCTTGGCAGCCTTGGCCAGATAAAACTTCGCAGTGGTCTTGGCCTTGATCTGGATCGGTTCGCCCGTCTGCGGGTTGCGTCCCACGCGAGCCTTGCGATGCACCTTCTTCAGGCGGCCCAGACCGGGTACTACGAACAGCCCGTTCTTCTTGGTTTCCTTGATTGCGGTGTCAGCAAGATGCTCCAAAAACGCCGCGGCGGTCTTGTTGGGCGTCTCGAGCTTCTCTGCGAGATGACGCACCAGTTGTGTCTTGGTCATACCTGCAGCCATGAATCCTCCTCAGTAGAACTACTTGGTTTGTTGCGATAGGCGCCATCTTATACCACTCGTCCTGTGGAAAAACAGCGTTTCAGCCGCATTTTACGCGGTTTTTATTGGGGGAGGGCCCAGAAAGGCACGGAAATCGCCTATTTCACGGATCTGGCTCTCCGAACCCCACCAGCCAAGCAGGTTTGCCGTGCCCGCGGGGAGGCAGGGCGAGCCCCGCTCACGCGTGTCCAAAATGCCATAATGGTGAAAGGGGATCATCTTCGTGAGCTGCGCCATCTGCGAAACCCGGAAAGAAAAGCGTTTCTGTCCAGCCATTCACGGGCGTATTTGCCCGCAATGCTGCGGCGAGCAGCGCGAAGTCACGCTCGATTGCCCGAGTGACTGTCCGTACCTGCTGCAAGCGCGCGAGCACGAGCGAGCACACTACGGCGAGAACGTAGACCCCGCCGCCCTGTTTCTGAAAGTTGAAATCGGAGACCAGTTTCTTTACGAGCACGAGCATCTGGTCATGGGATTGAGCTTCGCGCTGGCCCGTGCCGCCGACAAGGATCCCTTGCTCACCGACCGCGACGTGCTCGCCGGCATATCGACGATGGCGCGCAGCTACGAGCGGCTTGTCAATTCGGGACTGCATTACGACGAGCCGACGCAAAGCATCGCGCAACAGGCCGTGGCCGCGGAACTGCAGACCATGATCAAGGAATACCGCGAAGCCGAAATCAAGCACACCGGCTACTCGCGGCTTCGCGATTCCGACTTATTGAAGGCTTTGGTGTTCCTGGTCCGCATGGGGTACGGACGTACTCCGGGCCGTCCCAAATCCCGCGCGTTCATCGATTTCCTAAAAGCGCAATTCCCCGAGCGAGAGTCGGCGCTCAGCGCTGCGGGACAGCCCGCCAGCCGGATCATCACTCCTTAGTTTTCTCAGAACTCTCGAGTTTACGAACAGCTTGTCCGGCAGGTAGTGCCCCGAGCAGTTCGCGCACCGTCTTCTTGAGCACCGGGTGGATAGCTGCGGCTGCGATCTCCGCCAGCGGTTCGAGGACGAACCGCCGGGAGGTCACGCCGGGATGCGGAATCTTCAAACCCTTCTCGTCCACGACCTCGTCTTCGAAGAGCAGGATGTCGATGTCAATATTCCGTGGCCCTTTTTCCTGCGTACGCTTTCTACCCATCGCCTGTTCGATGGCGAGTACGGCCGGAAGAAGTTCGTTCGGCGTCTTATCAGCGTCGATCCCCGCAACGCAGTTCAGGAACCACGGCTGGCTGGTAAATTCCACAGGTTCGGTTTCGTAAAAGGAGGAAACGGCCACGATGTTTCCGACTTGGGACAGCCGAGCGATGGCTGCATGCAGGTTTGCTGCACGGTCCCCCGTATTTGATCCCAGCGATAAGTACGCCCGTTTCTTCATAGAACGAACAGTCTCGAGCTTACTCCACCGACCTCGCACAAAAATCCGAAGGTAGCTGCGTGGCCGGTCGGACGTCCCCTAATGGCAGGACAGACGAGAGAAGGGACAATTACCTTCGTGCCTTTAAGCGCGCGCTCGCGGCGTCTAAAGTAGAGAGCATGAACCTGGAGTCATTGTTGGTCTGTCGCGACGCCGAGGTTGTGCGAGTGCTCCGGCCCACGCTCGAGAAGCTGTCGATCGAGGTGGAAGTTTCCGCGGCAGCCCGCTCGGGTGCCGAGATACTTTCTTCGTCCAAGTTTGACGCGGTCATCGTCGACTGCGACGACTTGCAGGGCGGCGTCGATGTACTGCGCAGCCTGCGTGCCAACAACAGCAACAAAACGTCGGTGTCGTTCGCCATTCTGAATGGCAAGACCACGACCCAGCAGGCGTTTGAGATGGGCGCGAACTTCGTTTTGCAGAAGCCCATCACCACCGCGGGTACTTTGCGCTGTTTCAACACCGCCATGAGTTTCATGGTGCGTGAGAAGCGCCGCTATTTCCGCTGCCCGCTCGAAATGCCCGTGAAGCTTGTGTTCAAGCAGGGCGAGGAACTGAAGGCCACCGCCACCAATCTGAGCGAGGGCGGAATGGCAATTCATTTTGATGGCACCCTGGCCAAAAACGCAGTCGCCAAGGTGCAGTTCACGTTGCCCGGCACAAAACATCCGATGGAGCCCAAAGTCGAAGTCGCTTGGGCGGACGGTCTGGGCCGCGCCGGCATCCGGTTCCAGGACGTTCCCGACAGCTCGCGCGAGCAACTCGAGAAGTGGATCATGAAGCGGCTCGAATCGATCAGCCACCCCGGCCTCTAGAACCACAACGACTTCAACCACAGAGGAGCACTGAGACTGAGGATTCCTCTGTGTGCTGCCCTGGTCCTCTGGGGTAGAGATATTTGATTTTTTTGATGGTTCCTGGTTACCTCATCGAAAAAGTCTGTCTTCAAGGTACCAATCTAACGACTTGTCCGACGTGCCCTTCTTTCGCATGCTCTTGTATCCCTCAATTTCAGGAGTATGGCTGTGGCTACGTTTGCCTGTGACGTGAAAATTGCCCGCGTGCAGCGCACTTTGCGCTGGCTGGAAGAAGATGCGTCCCTGTTGTCGCTGCGGGTGCGCGACCTGTCGCCCGAGCGCCAGAAGGTCGCGAAGAGTTTTGCTGCCAGCATGATTGACCAGACGCGCGCGGAGCTGGACCGGCTGATCGAGGAACGAACGCAAGAGAGCGAAGAGGAAGATCTGCCCTGCGAGCCAGCAGACTAGAGATTGTGTTCGCAGGTCGAGAAGTTGGCGTTTGTTGTGAAACGACTGAACAGCCCGCAGCAATCGCTAAACCGGGTGCTCCACTAGGTCTGCGGCGGCCTGGCCCGCGCTCTCCACGGAGTCTTCGACGGAAGTTTCTTCCCAAAGAGTTTTGTCGCGAAGCAGTCGCGATACCAGGGCTGTATGCATCGCATGGCCCGCTCGGTCGGCCACGATGCTGCCCAGAATCTGCTTCCCCACCAGCGCCAGGTCCCCGATCAGGTCCAGAACCTTGTGCCGGACGAATTCGTCCGAGTAGCGCAACGGCGGATTCATCAACCCTTCAGGCGTGAGCACGATGGCATTCTCGGGCGAAGCCCCGCGAATCAGTCCCTGCTGGCGCATGGCGTCGGCTTCGTGCAGAAATCCGAAGGTGCGCGCCGGCGCAATCTCGCGCAGGTAGTTGCCGTCGGAAAGATCCACGCGGAAAGTCTCGCGGCCAATCAGCGCATGCGGGAAGTCGATGGTGTACGAGACCGAGTAAGTCTCCGCCGGATAGATGGCGATGAACTTATTGCCCTCGCGCAATTCCAGTTCTCGCCGGATGCGCAGGTACGAACGCGGCCGGCGCTGCTTGCGGATGCCGGCTTTCAGGATCATGTCGACAAACGGCCGGGCGCTGCCGTCGAGGATCGGCAGTTCCAGGTTGTCGAGTTCCACGATGGCGTTATCGATGCCTGTTCCGATGAAGGCGGACAGCAGGTGCTCGGTGGTCGAGATCAGCACGCCTTTTTTCATCAAGCTGGTGGCATAGCTGACGCGGGCCACGTTGCGGCCCGTAGCCTCCACTTCGAAGTCATCGAGGTCAGTGCGCCGGAAGATGATTCCTGAGCCGGAGGCGGCGGGTAGAATCCTGAGGTGAACGGGTGCGCCGCTGTGAAGTCCTACTCCAGTGCAATCAACGGCCGCACGAATTGTCTGTTCCTGTCTCAATCTGGAGGACTGAAAGTAATTGATCCGGTTCAGCTTACAGCCCGGGCCAGGTTTTTCGATGTGGTAAATCAGCCACACTCTGCGACCGGAAGGGGGTCCGTTGCGATCGGCCCTCAGCTATGTGATTGATGGGTGGGTGGATAGCCGGGAGCGCAACGTGGGCGCTCGCTGGAACGAAGTAGTACATGGCCTGACGAACAGCCGGGCCGTTTGACCCTGGGGTGCCGGGCTTATTTCTTTCTGGGCGGCAGGGTGTTCGGGTCGTAAGTCGTCTTTGCATCGAACAGCGAATCGTTCAACGGGTCGTTGTAGGTGACGTTGTTGAGAAAGCGCTGGTTCGACATTTCTCCGTTGTAGAAGCGGGTGATGCTGTAAGGCGTCATGATGCCTTGCGTGGGCCGGTAGGCATCGTAAAGTTCTTCCTCCGTGTTGCGGAGATTGTCGGTGGGATCGCGCCACGTAAAAGACTTCTTGAGCGGGAGGTGCGTGGTGGTGTCGAGGTACAACGTCACGCTATCGTTTTTGGCGTTCATGACGCTTACTTGATCGGCCGGCTTGTTGGCAGCGACCGCGGGGCCATCATAGAAGAAAGCGACGCCCGGTTCGTTGATCCACTTGCGAAGAACCAGTTCGAGCGAGTGATCGCGTCGGCGCAGGAATTCGTTCAGCGCCTTGTCGTCGAGTGCGGCCGTGCCCTTGAATGTGATTTCGAATCCCTTGTCGCCGCTGTAGACGTAGGCCACGTCGCGCTGCTTGGTGAGTTCGATGCGCTCGCGATCTGGAAATTTCACGAAGCGCCAGAAAAGCGTGCCGGCGCTAGTCGCCTCGCCGCGATGGAAGCTATAAGTGCGGCCCTGCTGGCTTATGTTCTGCGCGTTGAGATACGCCTGCCCGCCGAGGGCTTGGATCGCCTGGTCGATCAACGCCTTGGCCTTGGCGGAATTGTCCTGCGGGGCAGCAGCGCTCTGCGCAGTTGAACCGCCAGCGCTGTCCTGGGCGGCGGCTGAGGTGATCGCGCAAAGATTGAGAATCAATAGCGAGAGTAAGAGGCGCATGCTTCCTTTGATTAGACGCCAAAACGGGCGCGAATGCTGTACGGCGCCAGGCGGACGTTGTTCATCCTGCCAAAACCGCGCCTCCGTTGACGTTAAAGATTTCGCCGGTGATGAATGCGGCGTGTTCGGTGCACAAGAACAGGATGGGCGCTGCGATCTGCTCAGGCGTGGCCACCCGGCCCACCGGAATGGTCGCGAAAATCTTGTCGCGCGTTATCGGATCGTTTAACGCGGGTTCCGACATCTCGGTGCCCACCCATCCCGGTGCAACACAGTTGACCAGAATTCCATCCTTCGCAAGTTCCGTCGAGAGTCCTTTGACCATACTAATGAGAGCGCCCTTAGTGGCGGCGTAGTCCACGTGGTACGCCTCTCCGCGCTGTGCGGCGGTTGAGCTTACCAGCACGATGTGTCCGCCGTCGCCGGTGCTGAGCTTACGCTGCTTTTTCATTTGCGCGACGGAATGGCGGATCAGCGAAAACACGCTATCGAGGTTGACGGAGACCGTGCCGCGCCACTGCGCATCGCTCATCTCATCGATGGGCGCGTCTTTGGGTGGCCAGATGCCGTGGTTGGCGACCAGTATGTCGAGACGCCCGAACCGCTTGACGGTTTCGGTCACCAGATCTTTTGCGGAGTCGAGTCCGCTGAGGTCGCAGGCCACGGCGACGGTGCGGGCTTCGCCGCACTCGGCGACCAGCGCGTCGGCCTGCGTCTTGGCGCTCTGATAATTAAATAAGACTTTTGCTCCGGCGGCTGAGAACATGCGCACTGCAGCCGCGCCGATACCGCGCGAACCTCCAGTGACAAGAGCGACCTTACCTTCAAGGGAAAGAGAAACCGGCATGTGTCTAGTTTCAGGGCTGGCGGCAAAAATTGGCAAGTCGGGGCGTGTCGTAGTGTGTTCTCAGTCGGACAAGAGTGTCCGACCCACACGTTTTTGTTTTTTATCAGGGCGCGGCTTCAGCCACTCCGTAGATTCTTCTACCTTCTGCCCCTTAAGGCTAGGTCTTCATCGCTTTTTCAAGCGATGAGGAGTGATCACTCCCGCTGCGGGTACGGTTCACGCATGCTATGAGCCCTGTATGACTCAGTAGCCGGTGAGCCGGCCTGCGTCGCGTCAGATGTACGCCCGCGCTCCGTCTAGGTGCACGCCCGCGATAAGGGTCCGCGCGGTTCTGCCCAGGACACGCGGAACGACGCCATCTCTGGCCTGATTTTAGGATAGCAAGTTGGGTGGGGCGATTGTGACAGGTTGGGGAAGTTTATATTTGCGCCGATTGATGGAGATGGGTGTGATTTGTGAGGTGGGTGGGGCTTGACATGTGATCGAGGTCACAGGAAAGTCAGTTCTCAGTTCGCGGGATTTTAGGAGGGCCGGCATCTTGCCGGCAGTCGCGAGGGCGTCCCGCCCTCGCTTGCGGGCTGACGCCCGCGTCCGCTGTTGTGCCGCCCCTACGGGGCTTGCTCGCGGTGGTGGCTTTACCCAGGGCTTAGGCCCTGGGCTATCCTATGCCGCCGCTTCGCGGCTTGAGTGTGGCGCAGTGAGCTTTGACGGGAGGGCCCGATCTCAAGTCCGACGACACCTGCCACAGGCCATCTGAGACCTGACACCCGAGACGGGGCACCTGACACCTGGTTCTAGTCTCCCAGGCTGGGGGCTTTGCCGGTTTTTAGCTGGCGCAACAGGACCCGGACCAGCATACCGTCGTAGCGGGTGCCGCTTAGCTTTTCGATTTCGGCAAGGGCTTGCTCGGTGGTCTTGGCTGCGGCGAAGCCGCGTTCGGTAGTCATGTTCACGAAGGCGTCGGCCAAGGCGACGATGCGGGCCCATAGCGGAATTTCTTCGCCGCGCAGACCGTTTGGATAGCCGCTGCCGTCGAAAGCTTCGTGGTGGTGCTCGACGGCTTTCTGGAGCATGACGCTGCCCGGGATGGTGGCGACGATTTCGGCGCCGATGCGCGCGTGTTCCTTCATTTGCGCGAATTCCTCCTCGTTCAGCGGCCCCTGCTTGGTGAGGATGCGTTCGGGCACGAAGATCTTGCCCACGTCGTGCACCTTTGCGGCATAGACCAGTTCGACCAGTTCGTCGGGAGGAAGGGCTAGGGCGCGGCCGATCAGTTCGGTGTAGCGTCCGACCATTTCGCCATGGCCGGCGGCGTGGAATTCGCGCGATTCGCCAGCGCGCGCCAGCGCTTCGATCGATTCCTTCAACACCTGCACGTTGCAGTCTTCGCCGCAAAGCCGGTGCAGGGTTGAGGTCAGGTCTTCGAGATCCTTGGGGCGGGTGCGGTCTTTCTGCAGGAAGCCTTCAATGTAGGTGGAGAGTTGCTGGCGCTGCGCGGCGACGTTTTCTCCGTCGCTGAATTCCTCGACCATCGAGACCCGGTTGCCGCCGCTATGTTTGGCGGAGTACATGCCGGCATCGGCGACGCGAATGATGTCTTCGGCGGAGAAGCCGTGCGCGGGGAAGCTGGCTACGCCGAAGCTGCCCGAAATGTGATGTTCGGCCAGCATGGCGTCCTGCGCCAGCCACAGACGCAGGCGCTCGGCGAGCGCGTGCGCCTGATCGACACTGGTCTCAGGCATCAGGATGACGAACTCGTCGCCACCGTAGCGCGCCACCACATTGGACTGGCGGCAACGCTGCTCGAGCAGGCGCCCGACGCGCGCCAACACGAGATCGCCTTCGAGGTGTCCAAACGTGTCGTTGACGTCCTTGAACTTGTCGAGATCGATGAGCACGACCGAGAAGGGCCGGCCGGAGCGCGAGGCGCGTTTCCATTCGGACGAGAGCGCTTCCCAGAAGAAGCGACGCGTCTTGATGCCGGTCAGCCCGTCAGTGATGGATTGCTGCTGCAGTTTCTGGAAAACGAAAGTGTTGTGCAGAGCGGTCGCGAGCAAGTCGGCCAGC
The DNA here is from genome assembly GCA_035652655.1 of Terriglobales bacterium. Taxonomy (GTDB): domain Bacteria; phylum Acidobacteriota; class Terriglobia; order Terriglobales; family Acidobacteriaceae; genus Gp1-AA133. The sequence continues at coordinate 2,745 of DASRDJ010000205.1, read as the reverse complement.
GTGCTCATGATCAGGACGTCTTGCGACGAAAAGGCATTTTCCTGCCGGCTTTCGACGTTCAGAACGCCCAGCAACGACTCGCCGTAGGTGATGGGGATGCAGAGCACGGCGCGCGAGTCGGGCAGAACGCCGACCAGATGGCCGTCGCCCGCATTCTGCACAAGGGCGCGTTCATTCGAACGTGCCACGCGGCCTACGATTCCGGTGCCGAGGGGGATGCGCTTGCCCCGCGAATGGGCGGTTGCGCCAGCCTCTGCCCGGATTTCGATTTCCTTGGTGACGTAGTCGAGAATGCCGATGCCGATGTGGTCAAACTGAAAAGTCTTCTGGATCTCGGCCACGATATCGGCCAGCATCTGTTCGGCATCTTCGCTCGAGATGGCCATTTTCGAAATACTGTTGAGGAAGCTGAGCTGCTTGGAGCGCCGCAGTTCCTCGGCGAACAGCCGAGCGTTCTCGACTGCTACCGAGAGCTGGCCGGCAGCGGTCTGCATGACTTCGAGGTCGCGCTGCTGGAAAACGTATTCGTGCTCGGTGTTCATGGCCACAATGGCACCGGCGGGCCGTCCGCCCAGCATGATGGGTGCGCCGCAGAAGCACTTCGCTGCGCGACCGCCAACTTGTACGACACCCAGGCGCTCGCGGGTCTTCTCAAGGTCGGAACGGATGAGCAGAGCCTGACCGGTCCGAATGATCAGCTCGGTTAGGCCGTTGCTTACCCTGCGCGAGCGCTTTGGCAATACCTCATTGTTCTCGGTTTCCAGCTCGAAGCAGATTTGATCGCCTTCCTGAAACGCAATATAGAACTCGCTGGTATCGAAGATCTGGCCGAGCTCTTTCTGAATGGTGCGCAGGATTTCGTCCTGATCAAGCCGTGAGCTGATGGCCTGCCCGATCTCGGTGAGGAGTTCGTACTCCTTGGTGCGGCGCTGCGCGTCGTGCATGACGACGTAGTTTTCGAGCGTCAGGCCAATCTGCAGAGCGAGGCCAATCAGCAGGCGTAGGTTCGACGAACCGAATACGCGCAGCTCAGCATGCGGGAAAAGGATTACGCCGAAGTTGTGTTCCCGAGTTTGCAAGCTGACTGCGGTCAGGTGCCGGATGTGTTCTTCCGCAACGACACGTTTGAAATCTTCGAACTTGCCGCCCGGCAATGCCGGCAGAGGCTCCGTCATCTCGGGCATGTTGCGGAAAGTGAAGAAGCCACCGCGGCGATAGGCGAGTTCTACGATGTACTCGCCCGCGCCCGTCTTTTCGAGCTTCTGAATAATTTCCGGCGAGAATCCGCGCTGGACGGAAGGCAAAACTCCACGCCATTGTTCGGCGATGCAGATGACCGCCCTGCGAGTGGGCAGAGGATTGATCAGACGGTCGAGTACAGCCGTCATGCTGGGCACAAGGTCTTCGGCGGAGAGAAGCCGGCGGGGATCGACGCCCAGGGTGGAGAAGGCAAGCGCATTTTCCTGCACGGCGTTGCGTTCGTTCTCAAACAGCACCATGACCATAGCGATGCCGAGCAGCATCTGCGGCAGGGGACCGAGCATATGCCCGGCGTTTCCGAGAACTTCGGAGTAGGGAGGGACGAGTTGTCCCACAGCCATCAGGCCGCCCCAGAGCGCAAGCGCAAGAGCGAGCATGCGGAACGCGAGCGAATTGCGGCGGTGCGCAAAGAGGTAAAAGCGCATCGAGCAGTACAGCAGCAGCGCGGCGATGCCGATTTCCAGGCGCACATGCGGCAGCGTCTCGAGATCATCCCGAAAGACGCCCTTCACGATGTGGGTACGCAGGCTCCAGATCGTGAGACCGACGCCACTGGCGGCAAGCGCGACATCGTACCAGCGCAGACGAAAGCGCTCGCGCATCAGCCGGGTCGAAACGAACAGGCACAGCGCCATTACGACAATCAGTAATGAACTCGCCAGGTAGACCCATGCCGATGGCTGGCGAAAGTTCCATGCGTCCAGGCCGAAGTGCAGCGAGTAAGCGCCCCAACCCAACTGCCACGCGCGGAAGTAGGGCTGCCGGCTCTGCTCGTAGAGGTAAGTGAAGACGAGGAACAGCAGCAGGGCCACGATCCCTGGAAGGATCACCATATTGGCGGCTAGGCTGTTCATGGCGCGCAAAGCCGCTCCAGCGGCTGGTAGACCACAAGGAACATGGGGAACTTCGGCAAAAACATCGTTTCACAGCGCGACCAGCAACTCAATACGATTTCAGTACAGGGGTGTGGAAAGCTGAGTCGTCCTGGCGACCGTCGGGGGTGGGCGCTTGACGCTCGTTTTCGCCAGCCCGTAACATGAGTCCTTCATGCCTGATCCCTCTAGCTCCCTCAAAAAAGACGACTTATCCATATCCAGACCGCGAGTCCGGTTCGCCCCTTCGCCCACGGGCTTCCTGCACGTGGGAAGCGCTCGCACGTTCATCTTCAACTGGCTTTACGCGCAGCGGAACGAAGGGACGATGGTGCTGCGACTCGACGACACAGACGTCGAGCGAAACACAGAAGCGTCGGTGAGCTCGATTTTCGAGGGCTTGAAGTGGCTCGGTCTCGGGTGGGACGAGGAGTACAAGCAGTCGGAGCGGCTGGCGCTTCATCAGAAAACGGCTTGGGCGATTTTTGAGAAGGGTCTGGCCTATCGGGACTTCACGCCTGCGCATACCGGAGACGCCGAGAAGTCGGGAGCGCAGGGCACCTGGCTGTTCAATCCCGGGATGCGCGAGCTTTCGCGCGAGGAGAGCGACCGG
>DASRDJ010000204.1:0-24050 GCA_035652655.1 Terriglobales bacterium | reverse complement strand
CATTGTCTTTCTTCGTTCCGGCGATCTCGACAAAGCTCTCGCACAATTTGAAGCCGGACTGAACGTGCCGTCGCCACTGCCCCCTGTGCCCGACTGGGACACTGCGATCGCAGGCCTTCGCGAAGCCTTGGCCAAAACGCCCGACCGTGCCGATGCCCACAACATGCTGGGCCTCCTGCTTGGCCGCAAAGGCGCTCCGAGCGAGGCTGTCGTAGCGGAATTCCGGGAAGCGGTTCGTCTGCGCCCCGATTTCGCGCAGGCACACAACAACATCGGTCTGGTTCTGACGCAGGCCGGTGACGACGAGCCAGCTATTGCGGCGTTCCACGAAGCCATCCGCATCAAGCCCGACTACGCAGACGCCCATGCCAATCTGGGCGCCGCTCTCACTTCTACCGACGGCGAGCAGGCTGTCCGCGAATTGGAGAAAGCAGTTGCACTGGCGCCGGACTCTGTAAAAGCTCAGTTCAATCTGGCCGTGGCTTACGGCACGACTCCGGGCCAGGGTGCCAAGGAGATTGAACAACTGCGCAAGGTAATTGCACTCGCGCCGAGCTTCCCGAAAGCCCACCTCGCTCTGGGTAAGGCGCTGGTGCGCGACGGAAAGATTCCGGAGGCAGTGGAGGAACTCCAGGAGGCCGCACGCCTGGACCCTCAAAACGGCGAGTCCCATTACCAACTGGGTTTAGCGCTGACTCGAGCTGGACGCAAAGACGAGGCGGCGGCAGAAGTCCAGAAAGGCCGGGAACTTTCCTCTGCTGATGACCGGAAACAGAATGCGAACCTCGACATCGCAGAAGGCCAGACTGCGCTCGACAAGGGTGAGAACGACGAAGCCATTGCCAAATTCCGGCACGCTCTCAACTTGCAGCCCGATTCCGCCGAGGCCCAACACTTTCTCGGCGCCGCTCTCGAGAAGCAAGGTGATACTAAGGGCGCTACAACTGCGTTTCGCAAAGCCCTCGAGAGCAATCCCAGCGACGTGTATGCGCGACAACGACTGGACCAGCTGGAGCCGAAAACGGTAACAGATGATCCCGCAAAAATCGCGGAATTCGAAGAATACATTCGAGCGTCCCATTTCAAAGAAGTTGAGCCGCTACTAACCGACTACGTGACTGAAAGACCGAAGTCCTCTTGGGGTTGGTACGCTCTCGGCTACTCGCAGTTCGCACAGCAAAAGGTCGGCGAGTCCATCAAGTCATTGTCGAAGTCTCTTCAACTCGACATTCATAGCGCCGAAGCGCATAAAATCCTTGGTCGCGATCTGATGCTCATCGGCAGATTCGACGCGGCGCAAATCGAATTCGAGCAGGGGATTCGCTACAGCCCGCAGTCTGCGGAAATCCACTACGATCTTGGAAAACTCTTCTCGATCCAGGACAACTGGGAGAACGCGCGCAAGGAGTTCGAAGCCGCCCTACAGATTGAACCCTCCTACGTAGAAGCGCTGGATGCATTGGGTATGACGCTGGAGGCCTTAGGCGACGATGGGAGAGCCGTTGCCAGCTACGAAAGAGCTATCGCCTTAAACGATGCGCGAAAAGGTTCCTTCTTCTCCTCCCACGTGAACCTCAGCGCCTACTACAATCGCAAATCCGAACCCCAGAAAGCCCTCGAATACGCCAACAAGGCGCTTGAACTCGACCCAAAATCCGATCGGGCATGGTTTCAGAAGGGAAAGGCTGACGAAGGAGAGGGGCGTCTGAATGATGCGGTCGATTCCGTGAACCGAGCGATCTCGTTCAATCCCCGCGCATCCTCTTATTATTACGTTCTGGCTGGTCTCTACCGCCGGCTTGGCAAAATGGACGACAGCCGCAAGGCGCTTGATTCCTTCACGCGCCTCGACAAAGAAACCAACGAACTAGAGAAAATGCGGAGAAGTGCCAATCGTTCCGCCGGAAGCCCGCCCAAACCCGGGGGCGAGCATGACTAGCGGCTGCGGCCGCCTGCCATCCCGTCGTCATTTCTTACAGGTGCTGGGTGGAACCAGCGCTGCCGTTCTTGCCAGAATTCACGATCTCCATGCCGCCGATGCAACTCTTCCCGTCGTTTTCACTGACGTGTCCGCTGCCTCCGGTCTGCTAAGCGCCAAAAACATGTCTGGCAGCGCCACGAACAAGCAGTTTCTTCTGGAGGAGATGGGATGCGGTGTCGCGTGGTTCGACTACGACAACGACGGCTGGCTCGATATCTTTCTGGTGAATGGAACAAGCTTTGTACCGGCGGAACGGGACCGCCACCCCACAAGCTACCTGTTTCACAACAATCGCGACGGCACCTTTACCGACATCACAAAAAAAGCCGGCCTGACTCGCTCGGCGTGGGGACAAGGATGCTGCGTTGGCGACTACGACAACGATGGGTATGACGATCTGTTCGTCACCTACTGGGGACACAACGTCCTGTATCACAACAATGGCGATGGCACATTTACCGACGTATCCGAAAAAGCCGGCGTTGCGGGTACCGGCAACTCCTGGGGCGCAGGATGTTGTTTTCTCGACTACGACCGCGATGGCCACCTAGACCTCTTCATCGCGAATTACGTGAACTTCGAAGTGTCGGGCGCGCCCAAGCCGGGCGAAGCGGGCTACTGCAACTACAACGACATTCCGGTGCCCTGCGGTCCGCAAGGGTTTGCCGGCGGCACGAACCTCCTCTACCGCAATCGCGGCGACGGTACGTTTGCGGATGTCTCTCAGCAGTCCGGCATCGCGCGTCCCAGCGGACCGTCGAAGATGGTCTTCGTGGGCCACAACTGGCAACCCAGCGGCTCATACGGCATGGGAGCGGCCGCGGCCGACTTCGACAACGACGGTTGGCCGGATATCTATGTCGCCTCCGACAGCGCTCCCAGCTTGTTGTATCGCAACAATCGCGATGGAACATTCCGTGAGACCGCAGTCTCCGCCGGAGCCGCCCTGGACGAAAATGGGGTTGCCTTGTCGGGAATGGGAGTGGCTGTCGCCGACTACGATGGGGATGGCTGGCTGGATATAGCGCGCACCGATTTCTCCGAACAGGTAACCACCTTGTATCGCAACTACGGCAACGGCGCCTTCGAAGACGCCAGCATCAAGGCGGGCCTGGGCGTAAACCGCAAGTACCTGGGTTTCGGACTGGGCTTTCTCGACTTCGATAATGATGGCTGGAAGGATCTCTTTCTCGCCAACGGTCACGTGTACTCGCAGATCGCCAACCGGAAATTACATGTCTCCTACCGGGAGCCGAAGGTCCTATATCGCAATCTGAGGAACGGGCGCTTCGAAGACGTGTCGTCAAAAATGGGGGCGGCACTTCGGGCCGAGAATGTCGCGCGCGGCTGTGCTTTCGGGGACTTTGATAATGATGGTGACGTGGATGTGATTATCAATAACCTGGATGGGCCTCCGACGCTCCTTCGCAACGATGGCGGCAACAAGAACAACTGGATCATGATCAAATGCATAGGAACCAAGTCGAACCGCTCGGCCATCGGCACTCGTGTGAAAGTCAAATGCGGTGATCATAGCCAGATCGACGAAGTGATGAGCGGATCCAGCTATTACTCGCAAAATGATTTCCGTCTCCACTTCGGCTTGGGAAGCGCTGCCAAGGTGGATCGCGTCGACCTGACCTGGCCCTCCGGCGTGAAGGAGACCTTCCCGAATCTGCCCGTGAATCGCTTGATCGTTGTGCAGGAAACGAAGGGAATCCTCGAGCAGAGGAAGTTCCGATAAAGACGATCATGTGGAGACACTTCCATGCCTGCCGCTCCATCATCGCGTGTGCGATGCTCTGCGGCTTACTGCGTGTGACCCCCACTCCCGAAGTGCAGTTCACCGACATAACCCAGGCAAGCGGAATCAACTTCAAGCACGAAAACTCCGCCACTTCGAACAAGTACCTGGTCGAGACCATGGGCGGTGGCGTCGCCGTGCTCGATTACGACAACGACGGCCGGCTCGACGTCTTCTTCACAAATGGCGCGAAGATCGACGACCCGTTGCCCGACGGCAAGCTTCCCGACAAGGCTGACCGAAAGTTCTGGAATCGCCTCTATCACCAGAATGCCGACGGCACATTTACCGACGTAACCGAAAAGGCCGGTCTGACGGGAATGCCGCAGAATCGCTACGGCATGGGCGTAGCGGTCGGCGACTACGACAACGATGGCTTCGAAGATATCTACGTGACTGGCTACGGTGGCAACACCCTCTACCACAACAACGGTAACGGCACCTTTACAGACGTCACTAAGATGGCCGGTGTGGAGTCGGGCGGCTGGAGCGCGAGCGCAGGATTCTTCGACTACGACAATGACGGCAAGCTCGACCTCTTGGTCACGCGTTATTTGGACTGGAGTTTCAAAACGAACCGCTACTGCGGAGAACAAAAGCCAGGCTACCGCGCTTATTGCCATCCTGACAACTACGATGGCGCGACCAATGTTCTTTATCACAACAACGGCGACGGCACGTTCACCGATGTTTCTGCCAAGGCCGGCATCGCCAATCCCGCTGGCAAAGGGCTGGGCGTGAGCTTCGCCGACTATGACGGCGACGGCTTTTCCGACATCTTCGTCGCCAATGATTCCGTGCAGTGCTTTCTCTACCACAACAACGGCAACGGCACGTTCAGCGAAGTCGGCCTGCTCGCGGGCGTTGGCTACAATGAGGACGGGAAAGCTTTCGCCGGTATGGGCGCTGATTTTTCCGACTTCGATAACGACGGGCGTCCCGATATTGTGGTAACGGACCTCTCCAATGAACGCTACATGTTATTTCGCAACAACGGCGACAGCACATTCCGCGACGTGACCAATGTGTCTGGCCTTGGTGGCGCAACGCTAGCTTTTTCAGGCTGGAGCACTCACCTCTTCGATTTTGACAACGACGGCTGGAAAGATATCTTCGTCGCGCAGGGCCACGTCATGGACACCATTCACCTGACCTCCCCAAACTTGAAGTACATGCAACCGCCCTTGCTCATGCGCAATGAGTCAGGGCACTTCAAGCGAGTGATTCTGGGACCAGCCTTTCAGACGGAGTGGGCCGGCCGCGGCGCGGCATTCGGTGATCTGGATAACGATGGAGATGTCGACATCGTAATGAGTAGCGTTGGCCAGAAGGCCACAGTCCTGCGCAACGAGGGCGGCAATCGCAATCACTGGCTCGAAATTCTCACCATCGGGAAGAAATCGAATCGCGACGGCATCGGCAGTCGCGTGAAGGTCGTCGCCGCTTCCGGAGCAACGCAGTATTTCACCGTAAACACCGCGGTCGGCTATCTTTCCGCCAGTGACAAGCGCTTGATCGTGGGTCTCGGAGCGGACACGAGGGCCAAACTTGTGGAGATCCGCTGGCCGTCCGGGATCGTGCAGAAACTTGAGAACGTCAAAGCCAATCAAATCTTGAAGGTGACCGAGCCAGCTTCATGATCACACGCCGCCAGATGATCGCGTCGATGATGGCTGCGGCTGGCACCACGATGACAGGCACTGCCTTCGGCCAGGGCATCTCCTCCCGCGGTGTGAAGGCGCAGCCTCGCGGGAAGCCTTCCGGTCGTCCCTTCCTTTCTCGCATCACCGACGTCGCCAAGGAAGCGCGCCTTACGCAGCCCATCATCTATGGCGGTGCCGAAAGCAAGAGCTACATCATTGAAGTCGTTGGATGCGGCGTGGCATTTCTCGACTACGACAACGACGGTTGGATCGATTTATTCGTTCTCAGCGGCACCCGGCTCGACGGTGCGCCTCCGGGAACCACAAACCGGCTCTACAAAAATAATCGCGATGGCACATTCACGGATGTAACTGCCAAAGCGGGCTTGCAGCGCACGGGCTGGGCCTCCGCAGTTACCGTCGGCGACTACGACAACGACGGCTTCGACGATCTCTTCATCACCTACTACGGCCAGAACGTGCTCTATCACAACAACGGAGACGGCACATTCACTGAAGTGACCGAGCGCGCTGGATTGCGCCAGCCGGCCACCCGCTATGGTTCCGGCTGCTGTTGGGTGGATTACGATCGCGATGGCCATCTCGATCTCTTTGTCGCGAACTATCTCAACACCACGCTCGAGAAGCTGCCGAAACCCGGCGAGAACTCGGATTGCACCTGGAAAGGCGTGCCCGTGAACTGCGGCCCTCGGGGCCTTCCCCCCGGCTCCGTTCAGCTGTTTCACAACAACGGAGACGGAACTTTCACCGATGTCAGTAAGGCCTCGGGAGTCTCAGCGGCGTCCGGCTCCTACCCAATGACGGTGGTCGCGGCTGACTACGACAACGATGGCTGGCCCGATATCTATGTCGCTTGCGATTCCACCCCGAGTTGGCTCTTTCGCAACCAGCACAACGGGACGTTTCGCGAAGAGGGTCTGGAGCGAGGCGTAGCTCTCAGCGAAGATGGACTGGAACAAGCCGGCATGGGCGTCGGCGTGGGCGACTACGATCTCGACGGGAACCTGGACATTTTCAAAACGCACTTCGCCGACGATACCAATGTGCTCTACCACAACGATGGAAAAGGGAATTTCGATGACGTTACCACCCGCTCCGGTCTGGGAGTCGAAACCCGGTACGTGGGTTGGGGCGCCGGTGTCGTCGATCTTGACAACGACGGCAATCCGGACCTCTTCGTCGCGACCGGAAGCGTTTATCCCGAGGTAGAAAAGCGCCTTCCAGCGTATCCCTTCCGCACTCCTCGCCTGGTTTTTCGCAGCCTCGGCGATGGCAGATTCGAGGAACTGATCGAGGAAGCAGGAAGCGGCATCAGCGCTCCTCACGCCAGCCGCGGCTGTGCATTCGGAGATTTCGACAACGATGGCGACATGGATATCCTGGTTTCAAACATGAACGAGCCCCCGTCGCTGTTGCGCAATGATGTCACGGGCAAGAACCATTGGCTGAAAGTGCTGCTCGTCGGTGTCCAGACAAATCGCAGCGCGATCGGCTCACGTGTGACAGCGCGCTACGGAAGTCGCCGTCAGGCGCAGGAAGTGAGCGCTCAATCAAGTTTTTATTCGACCAATGATCGTCGATTGCACTTCGGACTCGGCACTGAATCCTCAGCCGACCTGACCATTCGATGGACGAATGGCGCCACGGAAGCGATTCCCAAGGTCGCGGCTGATCAACTGGTCGTAATTCGAGAAGGCGCGGGAATTATTCGCAAACAGAAGTTCAAATAGAAGAAAGTTCTCACTGCGAAATGACCGACGCTGCGCCGGTCCTCAAGCACTTTTCTTGTTCACCTTCCAATACACCGCGTAGCGCTCCTTGATCACTTGATACAAGGGCACCAGGGTCACGGACTGGGATTGTCCCACTGTGCGGAATAGCAGGGCTTGCTTCGGGTCCGGTCCGATCCATGCCGAGGGCTTGTCGGGGTCGGCGACAATATCAGGCACCTTGATCTCGGAGTTCTTGCGAGGTACCAAATCGCCGTAAAGCATATCCTTGCTTGCCGCCTCGAATCGTCCCGCCAAAACCAACGGCCCATACATCACCGCCTGGAGTGTTTCATCATCGGGCATGCGATCGATGTGCAGTCCCATGGGCAGGCTGAGTGCGATTCTGTCGCCCGTCTTCCATGTCCGATTCAGCGACAGGTAGCTGCTGGGACTCGCGAAGGCCGGCAGCATTTCGCCATTGACCTTGACGCTTCCTCCTTGCACCCAGTATGGGATGCGGAGGTGAATCGCCATCGTGACGGGATTCTTTGCGGTGATGGTCAGCGTGGATCCCTGTTGCTCGGGAAAGCTCGTTTCTTGCCGCATCCGGAGGCCCTTCTCCGGCCATTCCAATTCTGAATCAATATAAAGGTTCACGTATACCGAAGCATCATCGTGGAAGTAGATGGTGTCGGCGAGCTTGGCGTATTCCTCCGACCCCGTGCCGGTGCAGCACCATAGAGAATCAAAGGGCTTGCCAAAGGTCTTCCAGTATCCCGAAACCAGCGGCAGGTAGTACATCATTGTGCCGTCTTCCGGATTGATCGTGCCCAGTCGGTGATTGAAGAGCGTACGCTCGTAGTAGTCCATGAATCGTGCATCGGCGGTCCAGCCGAAGAGATGCCGGGTGAGCCTCATCATGTTGTAGGCACAGCAACACTCTGTAGTGCTCGCGCTCAATTCGGTCGACAATTTGCCGGGATCGGTATTCCACGACTCGCCATTGCTGGTGCCGCCCGTGCAGTAGGAGCGCTCGCTGACGACTTCGTCCCAAAAGTATTCGGCGATATCTCGATAGCGGCGCTCGCCTGTGAGTTCATAGTAGCGGGCCGCCGCGATCACCTGCGGAATATGAGTATTGACGTGTAGGCCCTTCAACTCATCGCGGTGCTCAGCCAGGGGATCGAAGAATTGCTTCTTGTCGAAAAGTTGCGCGACTTCTAGATACTGACTCTTGCCCGTGACCGCATAAAGATTGGAGAGTACTTCGCCCATGCCGCCAAATTCGGTACCAAGTATTCGCTGCATGTGGTTGTAACTGAGAGGCTCGGTGTAACCGGCAACCCACTCCGCCATTTTTTCGGCGATCTCGAGGCCTTGCTCGTTGCCGCAGTGAACGTACGTGTCAAGGGAGCCGGCCATGATCTTGTGAATGGTGTAGAAGGGCGCCCAAACCTTTTCCCGATTGCGAAGACGGTCAAAGAACTCCACCGGAAATGCGCTGAGGTAGCCCCCTTTGAGCGCCTTCTGGCACTTTCCCAGTTCAGCGACCACGGTATTGGCATTCGCCTTAAGCTCTTCGTCGCCACAGCTGGCATACATCAATGCGCATGCCGACAAATAATGACCGCCGGCGTAATGGCCACGCAGTTCGCAATCCGGTGCTTCCCATCCACCGAGCGGCTGCGCTGAAGAGGAAATTCCGGCGTTAGTGCGGAATGTATGCAACAGGCGATCAGGCGGCAGGGAACAGAGGTACCGCCGGTCCGCTTCCATGGCAACCTTGCAAGGCCCGTCACCGAGCCGAACCTGTTTCAAGGGAAAGGGCCGCACCTTGCTGGGAACTTTTTCGCGGTCGCTAAGTTCCCCGTTTTTCTTGACCGCGTCCACGACCGGACTCTGCAACCAGCCGGCGATCGAGGCTGTTGGCAGCAGAGCGGAACACGCAGCCCCCGCAGCGGTCGTCATGAAATCCCGGCGAGAAAAATCTCCCATTCCCATGACCGATCCCTCATCTCGAACGATGTCCGATATTGTATACATTACAAGTTTGGCGAATCTCCCTTCGGCGGTGCGTCCGCCGCGGCTTTGAGAGACGTTCAGTGATGGCCGGGAGTAAATTGTGTGTCTCCGTTCCGGCGATCAATCTCCAACAGAAAGCACCAAGGGTTCCACAAAGGAAAGGCAACGCGAGTTAGTTACCATGGCCAACATAGCGGGGCGTTCGATCATTGGTTTTCGGGAAGGAGCCGAGGCGTCGGAACGGTTCTATGGAATCAACCCGGCGGATGGACAGCGCTTACAGCCTGGTTTCTCGCCGGCAACTGCTGCCGAGGTCGATTTGTCCGCGCACTTGGCATCAGAAGCGTTCGCGATTTACGGGCGCACTACGCCACAAACCAGGGCAGCCTTCCTCCGCACCATTGCCGCGAACCTCGAGTCCATCGCCGACGAGTTGATCGATCGTGCGCACAACGAAACTGCTTTGCCCAAACCCCGCCTGCAGGGCGAGACAGCACGTACGTGTCATCAGCTCCGTCTCTTTGCCGAGGTGGCAGAGGAAGGTTCGTGGGTCGGCGCGCGCATCGATCGTGCCGATCTCGGTCGAAAACCAACCCCAAAGCCCGATATACGCTCCATGCTGCGCCCTCTGGGGCCTGTGGTCGTTTTCGGAGCAAGCAATTTCCCTCTGGCGTTTTCGGTCGCGGGCGGAGACACCGCATCAGCCTTAGCTGCCGGCAACCCGGTGATCGTTAAAGCCCATCCGGCGCACCCTGGAACAAGTGAACTCGTCGGGCAAGCTATCCGCGCCAGCATAAGCACCTGCAATCTTCCGGAAGGAGTCTTCTCGTTGCTGTTTGACGGAGGCACAAAGGTTGGCGGCGCGCTCGTGGTTCATCCCTTGGTCAAGGCCGTGGGTTTTACAGGATCGCGGCATGCGGGCAGAGCGCTCACGGCTCTGGCCGCCGCACGTCCTGAGCCCATCCCGTTTTTCGGCGAGATGAGCAGCACCAATCCTGTATTTGTATTGCCGGGAGCGCTGCGAGAACGCGGTGAGGGCATTGCGAACGGGCTGCACGGATCCTTTACGCTCGGGGCCGGACAGTTCTGCACCAAGCCCGGCATGGTCTTTCTGCCCCAAGGCGCTGAGGCCCAAACCTTCTCGGAAACCCTGCGGCAACTAGTCAGGGAATCTAAGGACCACTACTTGTTAACAGCGGGGATACGATCGTCCTATCGGGCAGCGGTAGTCGCGCGAAAGGCTCATACCTCCGTGAAGTCAGTCACGGAGCGTGCTTCGTCTGAGTCGGAACTGCCAGTAGGTGCAGTTCTATTTGAGACCGATGCCGCCTCCTTCTTAAGCAACGTCGGGCTCGATGGCGAGATATTTGGTCCAACCACACTGCTCGTAAAGCACTCGACTCGCGAAGAACTGCTAAGAATTGCCCGCGCCCTCGAGGGCCATCTGACGGCGACGATTCATGGCACGGCGCAGGATCTGGACGACTTCGCCGATCTGATCGCGATTCTGGAGAACAAAGTCGGCCGGCTCATCTTCAATGGATTTCCAACCGGCGTCGAAGTCACCCACGCGATGGTGCATGGCGGTCCGTATCCCGCCACTTCCGACGGGCGTTCTACCTCGGTTGGAAGCCTGGCGGTTCTTCGATTTGTACGACCAGTGTGCTATCAGGGCTTTCCCAACGAGGCGCTACCGGCAGAGCTCAAGGATGACAACCCGCTCGGTATCTGGAGGATGATCGAGGGCCGCATGACTCGTGAAGCGAACAATCCCGTGCCAGCCCGGCAAGCTGGTTAGTGTGTCGGTTCTTTCCTTTTATGCCGCTCTTGAAGTCCGCGACGTCCACTTTCAAGACGTCAGCTCCAACGTGACCGCCATCCTTCCGTCAGGATCACGGCTCGCCGGTTTATTGACATTGCCGTGATTTGTTGAAGGCCGCTCCCGTACAAAGATCTAGGCTGCCAAACGATCAATAACGCGAGATGGGTCGACAGGATCGGCGTTTCGGCAAACTAGGATCAAGACTAAGCAGCCAACTGAAATAATGAATCCGGCCTTCAGAGCAACCGAACAAAGGTTTTGGAACGCGACCTGCCGGCAGTCCGCGCATCGCAGCTGGCTGAGCAGTTCGTCGGTACACATCGCAGCACGACACGCGCGACAGTTCACGATCTCCCTCGACTCCCGGCCGGTGCCCCTCGCTGGACCGCTCGTGCGCCCTCCCCCAAGGTTTGCTGAGAGTTTCTTTCCAATTGAAGTGGCGAAAACCTTCAGCAGGACACAAGCAGTCCAGCGCGGCGCATCGACCAAAAACTCAAATTTCGTGGAACTAGGGCCCGGAGAAACGACCGACCGACCGAGAAACTCTGGAATTGGGGCCTTCGGGGGAGTGTTCTTACAATTGCGACGGTAGGTCTAGCAACGGGTGCCTGTCAGTGATAGGAATCACGCGGGGCGGTGACCCACCGCGTTTTCACCGCACGACGACGTCGTCGCTGACGGTTGTCGCTCATGCCGTTGTCCGCGCGATGGATGGAGTCTCGAAACTCGAAAGCAGACTAGAATGTCCGTTAACGGTGTCTTGCGCTAAAATGCCGGAAGCATATTCGATCGTCCCCCTCAGTTCTCCGGGTGCTTTTCGAAATTTCCTTGTGGGCGTTCTAGGAGGTCTTGTGCGTACTCTTTTGCCGTTGTTGCTGTTGAGCGCTCTCTTCGCTTTCGCCGCTGAGAAGTCGGTCTACGATTACACTTTGAACTCGATCGATGGGCAACCGGCCCCTTTCGCTGCATACAAAGGGAAGGTCTTGATGGTCGTGAACGTAGCTAGCCGCTGCGGGTACACGCCACAGTACTCGGCCTTGGAATCGGTGTACGAGAAGTACAAGGACAAAGGCTTCGTGATCGTAGGCGTGCCCGCGAATAACTTCGGCGCGCAGGAGCCAGGTACAGACGCTGAAATCAAGACTTTCTGCACCCGCAAGTACAACGTGCAGTTCCCCATGCTCTCGAAAGTCTCCGTCAAAGGATCAGACACTACGCCGCTTTACCAGTATCTGACCGATACGAAGTCGAATCCGAAGACCGGTGGCGAGATTAAGTGGAACTTCACCAAATTTCTGGTCGACCGGCAGGGAAGTATCGTGGCTCGTTTTGAGCCGGAAGTTACCCCCGATTCTCCTCAGGTGGTCAGCGCGATCGAACAAGCGCTCGGCAAGTAGCCGCGTATTCCGTGACCAGCCAGGGGCTAAGCTTCATGCTTGCCTGCACCAATTCCGCTGCAGTGCTGGCTGGGGTTCGGCCAGGCCTGTTTCCACTTGCATTCACAAAGCTGAAATCTCGATAATGTAGCTAGTAACACCCTTATAACTGTGTACCGATACAGTCGAGCGGATCTGCTTCGTATTCTGCGGCTCACGGCGCGGCAGTTGGCGAGTTGGGAAAAGGCCGAACTGGTACCCGCCGCGGAGAGCTATTCGTTTTTCGATCTCCTGCAAATTAAAAAGGTCCGTGACCTGTGCGCGCAGAAGGTGCGCCCGGCCGTCATTCGGCAGTCCCTCAAGGCAATGCAGAAACAGGTTGCAGGTATGGAGAACCCGCTGCTGGAGGCCGGCGCATTCCCTTCCGGACACCGGCTCGCGTTTCGCCATGATGGCAAGCTGCTTGAGCCAATCGCCGGGCAGTTTATGTTCGACTTCTCTCCCGAACAGAAGGTGCTTTCACGTACTCCGGTCATGCCCTTGCGGCCCGATCCGAAAGAGTCCGACGTCGCCGAGCTTTTCGCCCGGGGAATCGCGCTGGAAGAGGAGGCACACACGCAGTCCGAGGCAATCGCGACATATCTGAAGGTTCTCGAACGCGAACCCAGGCACGCAGCCGCCCACATCAACGTCGGCACCCTTTACTACAACCGTCAGGAATACGGACTCGCCGAGAAGCACTATCGCGCCGCCATTGAATCCGATCCGCGCTACGCCCTCGCACATTTCGACCTGGGCAATGTACTCGACGAAACTGGGAGAGTTCACGAGGCGATCCAGACCTACAAAACCGCTCTCCAGTTAGCTCCAACCTACGCCGATGCCCATTACAACCTCGCCCTGGCGTACGAAAAATTGAAGCAGCCGCGCAAAGCTCTTTTGCATTGGCGCTCGTATGTGAAACTCGATACCACCAGTCCCTGGGCGGTGCACGCTCGCAACCAAGTGCAGCGCATCCTGCAAAGCGACGGTCTGAAACTCGTTCCCTTCAAGCGGCGTTCCTGAGCTTGCCCCCCTCGCTGCGCGCTGACAAAAGGCGCGTCCTCCGATGTTAAAATTATGAGTTTGCCATTCCTACTGTGAAGGGGTTCGTATGCCGGAAGCGATTGCTCCTGTGGCCAATCCAGCTCCTCTGACCTCGCTGACTGAAGACGAGATTCTCTTTCGCGACAACATACGGCAATTCGCCAACGAACGCGTGCGCCCCCTTGCCAAAGAGATGGACGAGAAGGGCGTCTTCGACAAGGAACTGCTGCAGCAATTCTTCCAGCTGGGTTTGATGGGCATTGAGGTTCCGGAACCATACGGCGGCGGTGGCGGCAGGTTCTTCGAAGCCATCCTGGCCGTGGAAGAACTATCCTGCGCAGATGCTTCAGCAGGCGTGATCGTCGACGTGCAGAACACGCTGGTCAATAACGCACTGCTCCGTTGGACGACGGAAGAGCAGCGCAAACGCTACCTTCCGCGCATGGTGGCCGACACGGTAGGCGCCTATGCGCTCAGTGAAGCTGGATCCGGTTCGGACGCGTTCGCCCTTCAGACCAAGGCTGAACTCAAGGGAAGCGACTACATACTGAATGGCCGCAAGCTTTGGATCACTAACGGCAAGGAAGCAGGAGTGTTCATCCTGTTCGCGACGGTCGATCCCTCCGCGGGCTATAAAGGCATCACTGCCTTCATCATCGAGAAGGATTTCCCCGGCTTCACCGTTGGCAAGAAAGAGGACAAGCTCGGAATTCGCGCGTCCTCGACCTGCGAACTCATCCTAGAGGATTGCCGCGTCCCCAGGAACAACGTCCTCGGCGAAGTTGGCAAGGGCTACAAGATCGCCATCGAGACGCTCAACGAAGGTCGCATCGGCATCGGCGCGCAAATGCTAGGCGTCGCTCGAGGTGCATGGGAATACGCCGCCAAGTATGCCCAGGAGCGCAAGCAGTTCGGCAAGCCTCTGTCGGATTTTCAGGGCATCCAGTTCCAGATTGCCCAGATGGCTACCGACATCGAAGCAGCCCGCCTCCTGGTCTATAACGCTGCTCGCATGAAAGATGCCGGCGTGACTTTTGTGAAAGAAGCCGCGATGACCAAGCTCTTTTGCTCGCAAGTGGCCGAGCGTGTCACGTCGCTCGCCATCGAGATCTACGGCGGCTACGGCTTCACCAAAGACTATCCCGTCGAAAAATACTGGCGCGATTCGAAGATCGGCAAGATCTACGAAGGCACCTCGAACATGCAATTGCAGACAATTGCCAAACTCGTGATGGGCGGAAAATAAGTCTCAACCGCCCCGGAAACATAGAGCAGCCATTGCGCCAGGTGCCCACGAGCGCGTCCGCCGGGGGCCGTCCCACTCCGAAAGCCGCTTCCAGCGCGGTTTCCGGTCGAATCAAGTCACCCCAGTAATACCAACCCTAGTTACCAATATGTGCAGGGAGTTGCAGTTGCGTATTTTCCCCCGCCTTTCGATACTGGTGCTAACCCTCTGCCAAATATGGACTTCCACGATAACGCCGCGATGGCGCAGTAGCTGCAATTCTAGAGAGTGCCTGCAGCCGGGGCGAAATTTTGGGGGCGCAAGTGACGACACTTTTCGGTACTCCGGAAGCCCAACCCAAGAGGAAGCACACTATGCTTCCCCTTCTCACCGTGCTCTTCCTATTTTCCTACGGTCTGATGACCCTTCTGATCGTAGAGCAGGGCAGCACGATCCAATCACAACGGACCCTGATTCATCAGTTGATCGGGGACAGTTCCGAACTGTCCTCTTTGAAAGGCAAGGCTTTCCAGCAGCATGCGCACGCCCCCAAGACGCAAGCTGATCTGCAAGGCAACTCTCCGGTTCAAACTCCGTCAACCCAGGAAGTACCGTCCGAGAAAACGACCGCCCGCAATCATGGCAAAGTGCAGAGACCCCTGCCTGAAAAGCCGCCCATGCCGGCGTCCGATATTGCAGATACTCGTAGAACTTTGATGTCGATCTAAAAACGCCCGCCCCGTCTCCCGGGGACCTGTGAGAACGATATGAAAGCTCTGGCTCTGGCCTTGTTGTTTTCGTTGCCTGTACCGAAGATCGCGCCACCGGCTCACCCTCTAGTCACCGAGGCGGTCGTCAAGCACTCACGCAAAGGCGGCAAGTGGTACTTCGCCGCCAACGGACACGCCGTCTACTGCTACGGCCCAGTGATGTATGTGACCGAGGCGCCGGGCAGCCTCAAACGTGTAGCAACCTTCTGCCAGAACGACCAACCGATGGTCGAGCTGAAAGACTAGTTCCTGGCTCTTCAAGTGGTTCGCAGAAAACCAATCCAACGTCACGCTGTAAAGCGTGGCGTTTTGTTTTTGCCTTTCCTGAGAACTGAGAACCGTGACCTGTCACCTGTCCCCTGCGTAAACTGTCTCCATGCCCAAATTCGAGAGACACCTGTTTATCTGCTGCAACCAGCGTGATCCGGGCCATCCGCGGGGCTGCTGCGATCCCAACGCGCAGGCCCAATTGCAATTTCAATTCAAGCAAAAACTCGCCCTGCGCGGATTGAAGAAGCGTGTGCGCGCCAACATGTCGGGATGCCTCGACCAATGCGAGCATGGCCCCACCGTTGTCGTATACCCTGACGCTGTCTGGTACGGCCGCGTGACCTCCGCCGATGTCGACGAAATCATCGAATCGCACATCATCAACGGCAGGCCGGTAGAGCGCCTGCTAATCCCGGAGGATTGCTTAAATACCTCAAGTTGTCCGCACCGCACACCGAAACCCTAGGAATAACGCGCACCGCGTAGACAATTCATTTTGCTGTTCGAAGGATGATTTGCTTCGATGCGCTGGGAGGTATGCGCCCCAATCAACGAGCCGTTGTAGAGCCCCCCGTGCGTCACCGCTCGACGGAAGAAGCGCGCAAACCGGAAGGTCTCGAAGCAAACGAAAAGGCCACCCCGGCAAAAGGGCGGCCTCTTCTTTCAAGGGAGAATAGTTCTAACGGAAGGCAAAATCCGCCAAAACTTTCTGGCCGAATCTTATGGGCCGAAAAAGGGGGGTGTCAAGGAAATTTTAGATATTAAATGCCTTTGTTTTCAAACGTTTACGAAATTCAACAACAGCGATCGAAAGCGTATCATTTTGAGATGTTTACGCGCACGGCACCCCGTAAAGCGTCTCTAATGAGCCACTTACTGTAGCTGAATGCTCGGGGACCGCTCTACCGGGGACTCGACGAAACGCCCATTCCTCCCCGCGACTCCCCCACAGGTTCATCGATGTTTAGCGAAATGAAATCCTGCTCCGGGCTCTGGTTTTGCTGAGGAAGCAAGCGCTTCAACGCCACTCTCGCTCCGCCAAACGCGACTCCTGCGACCAGTGTGATGCCCATCAACGCTCCGCACAGCAGCACAGCATTCCACAGCAAGTTGGCCACGTTGTTCTTCTTGTCGAAGAAAGTGTTCTCGTTCCACGTGACGTCAGCGTCGTAATGAACCTGGTTTACAAGATTCTCGGCTTCGTTCTGCGTGAATGTCCCCGTCGCCACGGCAACCAGAGGACCGCTGCGCTTCTGTGCGAACGCTCCCATCTCAACCACCGCAGGTTTCCCCGTCTGTGCATTCGGTTGATGTGCCTGCTCGATGCGATGCAAGTGTTCGGTCGCGATCTGCGGAGTGGGATACGAAATCAACATCAGCGTGCCTTCGCCGCCTGCCCCGTGATACGTAGCCTCAACCACTTCCGCCCCCGCGCCAAAATCAACCATTTCCACGGGCAGCGGAGATCCCAACTTGTCGAGCGTCAGTGGGCCCATGATGTATTTCGCAGTGTTCTTCACGTATGTCTGCCTGGGCAGATACGTTGGCAGAGGCGGCAGATTGCGAGCGCCGCCCTGCGGAAGCGGGATCACATTGGCCAGGTCGCGCAGTTCCGCCGCTGACATGACACTTAATTTTTCAAAGAGCGCGTCCACGACAACATTGCCCCGGTAGAAAAGTATCCGGTTGTTTAGCGATGATCCCTGATCCCCGATCTTTTCATTCAGCATATCTTGCTGCTTGTAGTACGTGAATGCACCATAGGCACCGCTGGCGTCGGCAAAGCGCGCTGCCCGAATCGTCAGCTTCCGCCCGTCGTCGCGCAGGAAGATCCCTGAAGCGAGATCGGTAAAGCCGTACTCCTTGAGAATGGCAGTGTTCGTAGGATCGGCTGCCCCTGCATCGGTGCTGGTCTGAAGCGCACCCTGCAAGTCCCATCCCGCGAAACTCGACGGGAGGATCGCCGCAGGTGTCGTTCCTTTGGGGGTGGGAGTAGCCGCGATGGCGAATGTTGCCAGAATGCAAAACACGAAACCCGGGATCAATCGACGCAAAATCATGGGATTGAGAAAAAGAGAAAAGGCCCCTCTGCAGTCTATTAGACTACAAAGCGACCCTGAAAGTTTCCACGCTGCCGTCCCGCGACCGAAATCGCCATATAAGGGGTATCGCGCGGTCGTCCTGACTACATTGGCGAAACGGGTGAACTTGCGCCACCGCTCACAAATCCGTGTATTCCGGCGTATAACCGCTCATTACGTGCCCGGGCGGCAACATCGTCCGCACCGGCAGATCGTCGGCGTATTTGGCGGTCTTGACCCAATGCCAGGCATGTGCGATCTCGGATGGCTGAAAATACCGGATATCGGCCTGCATCAGAACCGTCGCGCCAATCACTTCGCCAGCCAACTTTTCCCACTTGCGTTCGCCCACGATGGCGACTCGGGCGATCGGGCCGCCAAACTTTGACAGGAACCGCAGTTCTTCCCAGCGGGCTTTCCACTCCACATCTTTCAGAGCCGTCAGGTCGATCAGATCCCAATCGGATGCTTGCGATTCTCGGCGATCTGCCCTTCGATCTGCGGCTCGATGGTCTTGATGTCGTCGGCGCTGATGCTGCCCGTAGCTTTGAATCCAAACCCGCTGCTGTCCTTGAGTCTCACGATCATTCAAACGTCCTTCCGATGCGAATGCCACCCGCAGGGGCGGATCTCCACGCCGCAGACAGCCGCCCGGAAAATCGGAGAATTATAACTTGGAGGGGAGTTCAGCACCTCGAATGAGGCTGCGCAAGAAGCCCGTCGGCCGGCAAAGAACGGGAAGGGCACGAGTTCACTCGTGCCGCTAAATCCCTGAAAGAGTGTGCACGCTTCAGCGCCTGAGGTTTGCGATGTTGGATATTAGCGACTCTTCCGCTCCGCAACCTCGAAGGACGCGCGCCGACCTACTGGCCTTCTTCTTTCGTCACGCGGCTGGCCATCTTCACGCCGCTCAGTCCGCTTACGTACTTCGCGATGCCGCGATAGAGCGACTCCGCAATACGTTGCCGGTACTCGGGAGTCTGCAGCTTGGCTTCGTCGCCCGGATTGCTGACGAACGAAATCTCCGCCAGGATCGAAGGCATGTTCGCCCCAATCAGCACGATGAACGGAGCTTTCTTCACGCCACGGTTGCGCAGCCCGGGACTCTTGGCCGCCAGCCCACTGTGTAGTGCTTCCTGCACATTACTGGCGAATTCGTGAGACTCTTCGATTTTTTCCTTGAGCGCAATCTTCTTCACGAGGTCGCCCAGTTCGTGAATCGATTTCTCCGAAACTGCGTTCTCGCGCGCCGCAACTTCCAGCGCGTCCGCCGACGAAGTGAAATTTAAATAGTAAGTCTCTACGCCGCGCGCGTTCGGATCGCGACTCGAATTCGCGTGAATCGAAACAAACAGGTCCGCCTGCTCCTGGTTCGCAATCGCCGTTCTGGTTTCGAGCGGAATGAAAGTGTCGTCCTTGCGCGTGTAGACCACTTCCGCGCCCAGACGCGTATCCAGCAATTTGCCGAGCCGCCGCCCCACATCGACAACCAGGTCCTTCTCGAGCAGACCGTCGGGGCCGATCGTGCCTGTGTCATGCCCACCGTGGCCCGGATCAATCACGATCTTGCCAATCTTCAATCCCAAGGCCCGAATGAGTGAGCGATCGCCAGCGGCCGTGGGCCGGGCTTCACGAATGTCGAGTTGCGCGCTGCTCGCCGTGCGCCGCTTGCTCTTTGAGCGACCCTTGTCGCTTGTAGCCGAGGCATCCAGCGTGTCGCGCCCCCGCAACTCGTCCGACGCCAACGGCGGACCTTCCGGCCTCAGATCTTCCACGGATCGGGCGACGGTCTTTTTGCGTGTGCCGGTGTCATCGTCTCCGGCTTCAATAATCTTTTTGACGGCATTCTTGCCCACCTTGACCGTCTTCACAGTAGGCTTGGTGTCCGCTGGGATCGTTGTTGACAGTTCGCGCTCCGCAGGCGCTGGCACGCGCGCGGGACCGGGTATCGAGGTGCGCGTTGCAGTTAGATCGTCGGGCGTGTCTCCCACCGATTTCATTGGAATCGCGCTCTCAGCAGTTTTGCGGTTTCGGACAACTTCAGACTTGCCCGTCTGCTTGCCGTGTATGTCGATAATCAGGCGCGACGGATTGGGCAGCAGGAACGCATCGTAATCGGAAAGGTCGTCCACCTCGAGCACGACGCGCGTCTTGCCCGGCTTGAACTGAGCCACGCGGATCTTCTTCAAGAATCCGTCGTCCACGTCAAATGTCTTGCCTACCAGGGTTGAGGCGAGCTTCGTGTCGTAGAGGTCAAAGAATATCCGGTCGGGATGATCGATGCGCTGCGAGGCGAACTTCACGTCCTGCTCAAGATCGATCGCGACCCGTGTGTAATCAGGCGTGGACCAGTGCCGGATGCTGGTCACGCGCGGAAACTTTTCCGTCGCTTCGTCGGAGGCGGGAATGTCAGGTGCCGAAGCGCCGCTCTCCTGGTCGTCTCGTTCCTGGTCCTGGCCGGTCTTGTCCTGGAGCTTGGCTTCCGTCTTGCCCGATTTGCCGACCAGTTCTGCTGCCTTCTGATACTTCTCCGCTTCCTTCTGCGCCGCAGACTTGTACGGCTCCCCGTGATCCTGCTTCAACTCGGCAAGGGCAGCCTTCGCTTGATCTGCCAGCCGGTGGCGAGGATAGCGGTGCAAGAACTCCTGGAACGTGGCGAGCGCCTCCTCGGGATCCTCGAGATCGTCTTTGTAGATTTCACCAATCGTGAACAGTGCGTCGAAGCGGTATCGACTGCCCGGGTATTCTTTGCGCAGGAATTCGTATTCCTTGACCGCATGCGCAAAGATTTTGTTGTCGTCGAAACGGCGCCCCATCTCAACCTGCAATTCAGCAACGGCGACGACGCTGGGATCAGCTTTGGAAGAAGTAGGAGAACCAAAATAAACGCGGCGGTAGGAGTCGATCACGCGCTGGTAGTCGTGGCGGCTTCGTTGCGCGACCGGGCGCCCATTCAAAGCTTCGCGCATGCGCTCAGCCCGCGCGAAGTTATCCCGCGCCCAGGCATCGCCGTGCCGCACGCGAGCATAGCCCGGCAATGCTGGAAGCAGCGCCAACAGCGCCACACCCAGACGCAATCCGCGCTGGCTTCGAAGTAGGGTCGTCAACGTTTCCAGCTTGTTACAACTTGTTCAGCGGCTTCCCTGAGAGATGCCGAAAACCTTAGTCGGTGTTGCTGATATAAAGCACGCCGCGCGCATCCCGTTGCACGCGAACGGGATCGTGTACTACGTTCCCGACCACGCGCGAACCGGGCTGTCCGCCGCCGTAATAGATCTCAGTAATTCGCCGTACGTAATTCTGCGTTTCAGCGAATCGCGGAACTCCAGAACTGCGCGCCACCGCGCCCGCCCCAGCGTTGTAGGCCGCCAGGCTCAGCTTGATGTTTCCGCCATAGCTTTCCAGCAGGCTCTTCAAGTGACGAACCCCGGCGTCCACGTTTTGTTGCGGGTCAAACGGGTTGGTCACATGCAGCGACCGCGCCGTGCTTGGCATGAGCTGCATCAGCCCCATAGCCCCTTTGCGCGAAACGGCGTTGGGGTTGAAGTTCGACTCGACCTTGATCACCGAGCGCACCAGGTTCGGATCCACATTGTGGCGCGCTGCCGCCTGCTCAATAGCCGCGTCCACATCCTGCTGGCTGATGGGTGTATTGCTGCGCACGAAATTGGAGCGCGCGGCGTCTTCAGGATTGGATTCGTGGGTAAGGTACTGATTCACTTCGGCCGCGGCCGATCGTGCCGCACCCATTGTTGCCGAGGGCACGGGTTTGAAGCGCTTCTCCTTGTCGCTCCAGTACACCAATCCGCTCCGTCGCGAAACCGTGCCGTTCCGGACGCCCTTCGCCAGCGTGACGACATCGTTTGTGTAGACGGTGCGTCCGCTGTCGTCGGTGGTCGCGACCATCTTAGCCGGAGCATCGTCGGCAGCAAACACGTGTGGTGTGCAAAGGGAAAGGGAGGCCGCGAGTACGGGGGTAGCCATCAGCGCGATTTGCAGGTGCTTTCGCATTGTCCGGGTCTATCCTCGTTGCAAAGACACAAAGTCCTTAGCGTGATCTACCCGGAACCTGACGGAGAAATCTCAACCAGAGTGCATTGATTATAGGGCGTTTAACCGACCCCGGCAAACTATCCGAAGGCCATAGAACCACCGAAGTAATCGCCGTAAGTTACTGAAAACAGGTAGTAATCCTGCCAGTTCCGCATTCCACCGATGTCATCCTGAGCGCAGTGAGCTCCAGCCGATGAAGTCGAAGGATCCCACCGCCGCCACGATGTTCTGGAAGCCGCAAGTTTCTCAACCACGGACCGTTCGCGATTCCGAAGAAGCGCGAACCGTGACGCGTCAACCATTCCACCGTGACCGCTCGCACATACAAAGCTCACCAACCCAAGCAAGATGGAACCTTCGGTGGGTGGGCGCCCAAGTGTGTCCAACCGAGCAACGCGCTCTTTGACACCTAAGTCCTTTGTTCGGAATCTTTTGCGTATAAGTCTTTTGAATACAAAGATTTTGCAGCATCCTCGAATGCCAAGTCTGTATTTTCAATATTTTGCGGTTTGAGAGGGGGGAGGGTAGGGTGACTAACTCGTAACCGCGCCCATTTATCGCAATCAGGTCCTGAAGGGAGATCGAGTGTTTAATACCACGCTCGCGTTGTAGTACCCTCCGTGTTCCCCCATGTTGGAAGACTCGCCACAGACAAAAACGCCCGACTCCCTGATGCTGCCGGGTTTCTGGTATCGCGCCCTCCCCGCCGACGCCGTCTACCGCGAGCGGCTGGAACGGGCGACGCTGTTGGAGACGCCGATGGTCATCGGGCGCGATGCCCAGAACCGTCCATTCGCTCTGCAAGACGCGTGCCCGCATCGTGGCATGCCTCTTTCCTGCGGAAGGTTCGACGGCACGCAGCTCGAATGCAGCTACCACGGCTGGCGCTTCGACGCGCACTCTGGTCAGTGCCAATTAATTCCGTCTCTGACCGCCGATCAGAAACTCAAAGTCGATCGCATCTACGCAGGCAGTTACGCATGCGAAGAGCATGATGGCTTTATTTGGGTCTTCATTCCGGAGCCGCCGCCAGCAGGAGCGGGATTCTCGCAACGTGCAGATCCAGCCTCCGGCCCCCCGCGCGTTCCGACGTTCAGTGACAAATTCAAACTCGCGTACCTGACTTCCGACCTCCCCTGCAGCGTGGATCACGGCATCATTGGTCTGATGGATCCCGCGCACGGACCATTCGTTCATCAAGCTTGGTGGTGGCGCAGCCGCGATTCGATCCACGAAAAGCAAAAAGCCTTCGAGCCCATCGATCTCGGTTTTCGCATGAGCGCGCACACGCCCAGTTCGAACAGCGCCCCCTACAAATTGCTCAAGCTCTATGCAGACGCCGACGCCATCACGACCGCCATCGACTTCACGCTTCCGAACATGCGCTGGGAAACGATCCGGGCGGGGAAGTACTGGTTCTCGAGCCTGACCACCGTCACCCCGATCACGCGCAGCCGCTGCCGCATCGACGTGGTCGCCGCGTGGAATCTATTCCGGTGGTTTCCCTTCGGCGAGGAATTGCTGAAGTACGTATTCGGAAAGTTCGTCGAGCAGGATCGCAAAACGATGGAGCAGCAGTCCGAAGGCTTAAAGCACAACCCACACCTGATGCTGATCGACGATGCGGATCGCCCCGCCAAGTGGTACTTCCAACTGAAGCAGGCCTGGCTCGACTCGCGCCACAACGGCACTCCCTTCCAGCACCCCATAACGGGTCCAACCACTCTGAAATGGCGGAGTTGAGCGCCTCCTCCGACGATGCCTCGATAACAACCGCTTACGGAACATTGGCGCCTTCGTCTACGTAGGTTATGGTTATGCAGCCTGGAGAGATTCAAATTGTAGAGCAAGTTCCCCCCAGCCCCGTCCCTAACGTCGCACCCGCCCCTCGACCCAACCGTATCAAGTGGGTCTTCCTGGGGCCGAATGGCCTGCGCGCCTTATGGCGCCTGATTATCTTCGTGGCCGTTGTCGCAGGGCTGAGATTCGGGATCAGCCGCATTCTGCGCTTTTTGCACCTGGTCAGACCTCATCCCCCGGTCATCGATTTCAGCGCCAGGGCCGTGCTAGTTCAGGATGGGTTGGCCTTCCTCTGCGTGTTGCTGGCTACGCTCATCATGGGTGCATTTGAGAAGCGTTCCCTGGGCGACTACGGATTGCCCGCGCGTAGCGCTTTCGGACGGC
>DASRDJ010000203.1:0-2974 GCA_035652655.1 Terriglobales bacterium | reverse complement strand
GCGCTCCGATGGTTTCGAGAGCCTGAATCGTTTCGGCTGTCCCGTCCCCTGCGGAGTTGTAAAAATACTGATGAAAGCCGCCGTTGTTTACTTCTCCCTCTAACGCGTCAATCAAAGCTACGACCTCGTCTACCGACAATTGTCGTTCACTATGTTGAGCTAGGTCGTGTGGGTTATCTAGTGACTCCCAACCACACTTGGCGCACTTTTGCACGTTCACAGTCTAGCGCCGGACGTTAACTCTTGAAAAATCGCCATTTCACCAACGTAGCCGATAGTAGATCGCCCGATCATCGCTGGCACGGAGGAATGCCGGACTGCTGGCGTGTCAGCGGAAGTTCTTCACCACTACAATATTGGCCTGCTCGAATTCGACTTGTACGAATAGCAGGGATTGGTTGTCGGGTGCGATGGCGAGTCCCCAACCCCAGGGCTTTTCCAGGCTGTACACATGACAAGTTTTGCTGGTGGCGAAGTCGTAAAAATCGATGGTCGGTTTCGGTTCTGCATCATCGTTCAGGAAATAGATACCCTTTCGTGCCAGTGCCCAGTTGAACCAATCGGCTCCGTCGGGTTCGCGCAGGACTTGTTCTTCCGACCCTCCACTGAGTGGCACGCGCCAGATGCCCGGGACTTCGTACTTTGAGAAATAGAGATAGCGCCGGTCTTCGGATTCGACACCGGAGATGCCTCCATTTTTCGTGACCTGTATCGGTGTGCCGCCCAGCGCGGGAATCTTCCACAGCTGAAATGGTTCGCCGCCGCGCTTCGAGCTGAAGTACAGCCAGAGCCCATCGCGCGACCAGTTGGGGGCAAGATTGTCAGCGCCGGGTATCGTGGCGATCCGCCGCGGACTGCCTCCGGCAACGTCAACCGTGTAAATCTCTGCTCGCTCTCCTGGATGATATTCAAAGGCGAGCGTCTTACCATCGGGAGACCACCGAGCCGTGCCCGCTGTGCCACGAAGTGACGTGACTTGCATGCAGCTGATTCCGTTGCTCGAGCAAATCCAGATGTCCATGAAGCCCAGACGATCCGATTCAAAGGCGATGCGCTTGCCATCGGGCGAAAAGCTGGGGCGCATCTTGTGTCCCTTGGCTGCAATGGCGATGGTCGGGCGAACGGAGAGCGCCTGGGCTCCGCGCACGCCCAGATGCAGGATGTTGTCTTTTCCGATGGCCTGCTGGAACGCAAGCTGATTTCCCTTGCGCGGGATGGTGGGAGAAAGAGCAATCAATCCTGCCGAGGACACCGGCTGCGGTGTGCCCCCGGTGGCAGGAATTCGCCACAGTGCTTCAGACCCGCTGCGCGATGCGGAATAGATTATGTCCTTACCGGCAGCACTCCAGGCAAGCCCGGTCATAGGGCGGTTGTCGAAGGTCAGGCGGCGGGCCTGGCCGCCGGCAGTCGCGATCACGTAGACATCGTTAGCCACGCCTGCAACGGTCCCTCGGATGAAAGCGACCTGTTTGCCATCGGGAGAAAACTCCGGATTGCGGTCGAGATATTCGTCGGGAGGATGCGTCAGGATTGATGTGGCCGAGGTGGCCAATTCGAAAAGCGTGATACTCGAGCTTGAGCCGGCAGAGTAAATCTGCGGGAAGGCGAGATATTTTCCGTCCGGTGACCACGAGAGTCCGGGATACTGATCACCCTTCGTCGAAAACAGCCGACGTTCCGTGCCTCCGATGGCAGGGACGGTGAAGATCTCGGCCCCACCATTGTTTCTCCGCAGGAATGCGATCTGTCGGCCGTCGGGTGACCAGGCGACGCAACAGTCCGCACGATTTCGCGTGAGTCGAAGGGACTGTTCGCCGCCAACCAGGGAAGTGTAGATGCCGGAATTTTGACTCCCGTTAATTTCGCGGAAAGCAACTTGGTTGCCATCGGGAGAGAACGCCGGCCCAACCTCGTAGCCGGCAAGCCCGGCCAAAGGAACGATTTCGGGTGTAGGCAAAACAATCTCGCGGCTCGTGGTCGCGTGCCCGCGAGTTCTCACCAGAACGAGAGCCAGCAGGGCGACGATCCCGAACCCCGCCAGCCAGATTCCGTAGGAACGGATCCAACTTCGCTTCGGTGACTGCACCTCCTGTACAACTGGCTCTGAAGCGGCAGAGGGTCCCACTTCTTCGAGTTCTCCTACAAAACGGTAGCCCTTGCGGGGAACGGTCTCGACGAATCGCGGAGTGTCGGCTGAGTCGCACAGAGTTTCCCTCAGACGCGCCACTGCGGAGTTGAGGCCGTGGTCGAAGTCGACGAACGTGTCCGCCGGCCACAAGTTCAGGCGGAGTTCTTCCCGGGTGACCAACTCGCCGGGGCGTTCCAGCAGCATATTCAGAATTCGGAGTGGCTGTTCCTGCAGGCGCACACGCCGACCGTGCTTGCGCAGTTCGCCAGCGCGCACGTCGACCTCAAAGTTCGCAAAGCGGACAACGGAGGGCACCACTTCTGGCTGCGGCATTCAATCCCTTAGCACATTGGACGGAAATGCGTCGTTCGTAGTTAGCGAGTAGTCCCTTCTTGTTCTGACTGCTGTTTCAGAGAGATGGATAAGTTCATGCCAGTCATGAAGTTTGCTCGTGAGGTAAGCGTGTGAGACGCATGTGGCCGGTTGCATTGCTGGTGATCGCTGGAATGTCGCAAAGTCCTGCCACGGATGCTGGGGGAGAGGAAATAAACCGACTTTCCTGACAAGTTTCCGGATTCCATTGGGCGGAGGGACCTCACCTTGAGACTGTTCTTAGTGTGTACGTGGACGCTGATGAGTTCGTTCTCGCTTTTTGCTGGCGTTCAGCAGGCAAGGAACGGTGCGAGTGGCGATCAACAAAGACACCAACAATTAGTCAATGCGACGGCGACGTTCGAAGAGATGCTCGCGAAAGCAAAACAGGGAGAAGCGCAGGGTGAGCTTTGGGTGGGGAATGCGTATCGGGATGGGGTGGGCGTGAGCCGAGACTATCGCGAAGCAGCAAAA